>CAZRPQ010000006.1:0-20837 GCA_964601725.1 uncultured Salinivenus sp.
GGCACGCCGTCGGCCACGTCGGCGCCGAACCGCTCCGTCAGATCGCCGCGGATCACTGCGTGCATCTCCTGGGCCTGCTCGGGCGCGGCCGACTCGCCGGTGCCAATGGCCCACACCGGCTCGTAGGCCACCACCAGCGCGTCGGACGATTCGATGGAAACGTCCGCCAGCGCCCCGTCTACCTGCCCGCGCACCACCGACTCAGCGTCGCCGGCCTCGCGCTGCGCCAGCGTTTCGCCGACGCACACGATGGGCACCAGATCGTGGGCCCGGGCCTGTTTCACCTTCTGGTTGACCTCCGCGTCGGTCTCGTCGTAGTACTCGCGCCGCTCGGAGTGCCCGAGGATGACGTACTCGCAGCCGACCGACGTGAGCATGGGAGCGGACACGTCGCTCGTGTAGGCCCCCTCGTTCTCCGCGTGCATGTCCTGCGCCCCCACCGCCACCGACGAATTCTCCAGCGCATCGACGATGGCCGGCAAATGAACGAACGGGGGACAAACGAGGAAATCGACCTCGTCGAACGGCTGGGCGTGGGTCGACAGGCGGTCCGAAATGACCTGGGCGAGCGCCCGGCCCTCGGGCACGTCCGTGTTCATTTTCCAGTTTCCAGCGATCAGCATGGGCGACGGGGGGCTGTGTGGGCGGAATTGAGAGGGAGGGCTCTACTTCCGAGCCTCGTAGGCGAACATCGTAGGGGGGATGTTGCGCGGCTCGTACTCCGTGGTGACCTCCGAGAAGTGCTCCCGGAGCGGGGCCTCCAGATGGTTGTAGTTCTGATACACGAGAAATTTCCCATCCTCCGAAAGCACCTCCCGCGTTTGGGTGAGCAACTCGTGCTTCGTCTCCGCGTCGAGGAACGAGAAGGGAATCCCGGACACGATGTAGTCAACTTCGTCGAGGCCGTGCGCCTCGAGAACGTCGACAATGTGTTCGGCGCGGTCCTTGACCACGGTGGCTTGGGGGGCGTTTGCGGTCATCTCCTCCAGGGTCTCCACAAAGTCTGGATTGCTCTCGATAAGGAGGAGGGTGGAGTCGGCGGTCATGTGCTCGAGAATGTACTCGCTAAAGACCCCGTTCCCGGGACCGTACTCCACGATGACCTGATCCTCGTCGAAGTCGATCCACTTGCAAACGCGGCAGACGAGGAAGGACGAGGAGGGGGCAATCGCCGCGACATCCCGATCCTGAAGGAAATTTCGGATGTAGGTCAGGGTCCCAGAGAGGAGGGAGGGCACAGGTGGAGGGGGTGTAGGTGCAGAAACGGTGACAAGCAGGCCTGACTTCAACTGGAGACTTCTTCAACTGAACAGGCCAGCAGATCCTAAATACGCGGACGGCGCGGCTCGTTTCAAGTGCGTCACGTCTCTCTCTGGTTGAAAATTCTCTCTTTGGTTGAGAATTCCCGGAAAACGATCAGCGTGTGGACCTGCGGAACCCTGGCGATCCGTCCAGGAGAAGTCCGGTCAGGTGTTGGCGGAGGGTCGGGAAGGCGCTCGGCTGGTACTGGTCCACAATTTTTCCCGCCCCGTCGATGAGAACCCAGGTGGGAACGTGGACCACGTTGTATCGCGTCGCGAGCGGATCCTCCGATCCGTGCGGCGCAATGACGTGGTGCCCGGGCAGATGTCGGTTCTGGAGGAAGGCGCGGTTTGCGAGGGAGTCGGGTTCGAGCGAAATCGAGACGAACGCGACGGAATCCGGCCGGGTGGCCTCGTGCAGGGCATTGCGGAGGGGACGTTTCAGTTTGTAGAGGTCGGTGCCGGGCCGGTAGTACTCGAGCACGACGGGGTGGCCCCGGAGCTCTCGGAGGGAAAGGGTGTCGCCGTCGAGCGTGCGGAAAGTCAGGTTGGGGGCCGTCATCCCCGGCTGGAGCCGATTGGCCTCCTGCTGGATCCGTCGGGCCCACGTGGCCCATTGCGAATCGGAGTGCTCGGCCCTGAGCTGCTGAGCCGCCGACAGGGCCGCCTCGACCTGCATGCTATCCAGAAATGCCTGAATCCGGGCGGCTTCAACCCCGGCCTGGTGTTGGGGCTGAGACGCCTGGGCCTCGAACGTATCGAGGAGGTCCAGGGCGGCCTGATGTCCATGCCGTCGAGCCTCGGCCCGCCGCGCGATGCGCACGGCGCCGGCATGGTGCGGAGTAGACGGATCGATTTGCCGAGTGCGAGCCACCACGAGCGAGTCGTTCCAGCCTTCGAGGAGCGCGAGCGACTCGACGGCGGCAAGCTGGCCGGCGTAGGTGCGAGGATAGCGATCCTGGAGACTCCAGAGGGTGCTGCTGGTCAGCCGAACGTTCTGGACCAGGACGTTGAAGCCGTAGGCATCGGTCTCTAGCCGGCGCCTCAGCATACGCCGATGCATCGCCATCACGTTGCGGTAGCTCCGAAGGGCCAGGTTCTCGGGCGACTCCGGGCGAAGCGAGCGCTGGTCGAGGGGAACCTCGACGCGAAGCGTGGCGGAATCGCCCGGGGCCACGACGTAGTCGGTGCTTGCGAGAGGCGTGCGCCCCTTCCGGTCCCAGAGCGAGAGAGAGTAGATCCCGCGGTGGGGAGCGGTGATCCTCATGCGAAAGTGCCCGTCCTGGTCCGTACGGGCGTAGCCGAGGGTATCGACCTGGCGTCCGTCCGGACGGAGGACCAGGACCCGAAAATCGCCGTAGTCGTCCGGCGAGCGAGCGTCGGAGGCGACCACCACGCGGCCCTCCAGGTAGCTCTGCACAGAGGGGGCGGGCTGCCGGCACGCACCCATCAGGACGACCAGGCCGATCCCCAGCAGGAGGCTTCCCAGCCCCGTGGACCAGAGACGCGTCGTCGAACCAACGTCGAAAGAGACCATGGGCGTCGTCTACTCGTCGACGTTTGCCTCCTCCCGCCGGGCGTCCAGCTTCTCCCGCAGGAGGGACCGGACCAGTTCCGGATCGGGGGAGCCATCGAAGCGCTGCATCACCTGTCCGATGAAAAACCCAAGGAGGCCCTCCTTGCCACCGAGGTAGGTGTTTACCTTGTCGGGATGGTCGTCAATCACGTCGACGACGACCGGTTCGATGGCGCTGCGGTCGGAGACCTGGATGAGGTCGCGCTCGTCGGCGATCCGACCCGCACTTTTGTCGGGCTGCTCCAGCATGGCCTCGAAGACCTCCTGCGCGCCGTTGGAGCTGACTTTGTCCTGCAGGCGAAGGAAGACCAGCTGGGCCAGTCGCTCGGGCCCCACGCCCAACTCATCGATGTTTAGGTCGCGCTCGTTGAGTACGCGCATCACCTCGGTCATAACGAAGTTTGAAACCATCTTGGCCTGCGCGTCGGTATCCCCGCCTTTGGTGCGCTTGTAGAGGTGCCGGAGGGTCTCTTCGAAGTAATCGGCCACGACTCGCTCCTCCGTAAGCACCCCTGCATCGTAGGGGGGAAGCCCCACCTCCTCCACGAACCGCCGCCGACGGGCCCGGGGCAGTTCGGGGAGGTTCTCCCGGACGCGCTCGATCATCTCGTCCTTGATGGTCACCTCCACGAGGTCCGGATCGGGCAGGTAGCGGTAGTCGTGGGCCTCCTCCTTCGACCGCATGGGGCGGGTGGTGCCGGAGTCGACGTCCCAGAGCAGGGTCTGTTGCGTAATCGACTCGCCCCGCTCCGTCGCGGCAATCTGGCGCGTAATTTCGTAGTCGAGCGCCTGCTCCACGTGCCGCATCGAATTCATGTTCTTCAACTCGGTCCGGGTCCCAAACGTCTCCCGGCCCCGGGGACGGACGCTTACGTTTGCGTCGCAGCGCAGGGATCCCTCCTCCATGTTGCCGTCGCTGATGCCGAGGTAGCGCACCAACTGTCGCAGCCGCTGCAGAAACAGGTACGCCTCGCGGGGAGAGCGCAGGTCCGGCTCCGTCACGAGCTCGAGCAGGGGAACCCCGCAGCGGTTAAAATCGAGGCGGGTGCTGCCATCCGGGTCGTGCATCGACTTGCCCGCGTCCTCCTCCAGGTGAATGCGCGTAAGTCCCACCCGACGCGACGCTTTGCCGATCGGCGCGTCGTTGTCTTCGTCGTCCTCCGGGTAGATGTCCACGTGGCCGTCGTAGCAGATCGGGGTGTCGTACTGGGAGATCTGGTAGCCTTTCGGCAGGTCTGGGTAAAAATAGTGCTTGCGGGCAAAGACCGATCGGGCAGCGATGGAACAGTGGGACGCCAGCCCGAGCCGCAGGGCGTACTCCACCACCTTTTTGTTGAGAACAGGGAGGGTGCCCGGGTGCCCCAGGCTGATGGGATCGACCTGCGTGTTGGGAGCGGCCCCAAACGCGGCGGCGTCGGGACTGAAGATCTTGGCGTCGGTCTGGAGCTGGACGTGAACCTCGAGGCCGATAACCGGCTCGTAGTTCTCGTAGGCCATACGTTGGGAAGGGGGGTCGGTAGGAGACGAACCGGGAAT
This sequence comes from uncultured Salinivenus sp., assembly GCA_964601725.1. Lineage (GTDB taxonomy): Bacteria > Bacteroidota > Rhodothermia > Rhodothermales > Salinibacteraceae > Salinibacter. Next base: position 4,414 of record CAZRPQ010000006.1, read on the forward strand.
GCCGCCAACCGGGCATCCCGAGGGCATTCAGGGACGAAGGTACCCAGGGGCCGGAGAAATGTTCGCCCGAGAGACGAGCGGCTCAAGACTCGGACTGTGCTTCCGGATCCCACTCCCCCCATTTCAGGGACTGGTCGTTCAGGGTCCAGTCGTAGGGCAGGAAGCGGACCTCGTACGTTCCCTGGCTGAGGGCGTCTTGCGTTGGACCCTCGAAATACGGGGCGAGGGCCCGCTGCACGGCGGCGGGCGTGGGGCCGAAGTCCGATCCGTACCACTTCAGAATCCGGGACAGCGCGATGCTCCCGTCGCCGGCGGGAATTTGATTCTTGCGGTCGGCCCGCAGAAAGCCGCGGGCCTGTTCGTCGAGTTGGGCATCGAGACGCGGCCCCGTGTACGCCTCTCGGCGGAGCCGGGGACAACTCTTGGCTGCACAGACGAGCGCAAAATGAATCCGTGGCTCATCGAACCGCTCACGGATGATCTGGTGCTCAATCTCGTCGAGGGTTCGCACGGTGTCGGCCACCGGACCGACCGGACGCTCGAACGGAGTGCCCCCGTCGGGCGGCCCCTCGATGTCCTGAATGCTCGTCACCGGGTAGTGGTCGACGATCAGCTTCAGGGTATAGGCATTGTACGCGTTGATCCAGAGCGCCAGGCGAGCGTCCCGGTCCAGGGAGGAGGGCCGGAGGGTGGCGAGCCGCTGGAGGTACGGAGCAAGGACAGAGTCCGACCGGGCCTTCAGCGCCTCGTAGTCGACGTTCCCCTGCGCGTCGACAAACCGTTCAAGCAACTGAGTGAACGGGGCGTGGCGCGAGGCGTCCCGGTCGGAGGCAGCGGTCCCCTGTCCCGACGACGGTGAGCACGCACCGCCGCTGAGGCCGAAGGCCAGTATGAGGATTCCGACACGCCAATTCATTCCGCTCCTCCTTGGGTCGATACTGGAACACGTGGACAACGGGCACTGCCTCATTAGGGGCACGCCGGAGGACAGAACGACGTTCCGATTGGACGTCTATTCCGCCCCACGTCCATCCCACACGGCCGGGAGGTCCCTCACGAAGAACGTCTGGCGACGACGAGCCGCGCTGGTGAGCCACGGTGCTGTCCGCAGCGGTTGGCGACTGGGCGCCTACCTGACGCACGGCACACGACCATCCGATGATTCCGCCTACGTACGCAATGATGACGAAGGCTAAGCCTGCGTACTGGCGGTAGCGATGGGGGCCGTCGGACACGGGCAACAGAAATCGATGAAGAGGGGGAACGACCTGTTCCTATCGGAGACAACCGACCGCCGAAATGCTGTGTGAGCGAGGGTCGGAGGAAAGAGGCGGGTCTATGCGCTATTTTCCGCCGAGGGCGCGTCCCCCAACGGGGGGGCGGCGGCCAGGGCCGGATCGAGAAGAAGTCGGAACCACGCCGTGTAGCGGTCCGGCCGGGCCGCCATGTCGTCGCGGAGCACAGCCGGCTCGACCCAGGTCCAGTCGGCGACCTCCTCGGCACTGGGACGAACGGTGGGGGAATCGACCGTCCCGACGAAGACGTGGTTGTGCTCGTGTTCTACCAGATCGTCCCCTACAGGAAGATTGTACGTTTCCTGAAAGACGGGCGTCAAGGAGGCATCAAACCCCAGTTCTTGGGGCAGACGACGGTGCGCCGCTTCGAAGGGCGGTTCTCCAGGCCGAGGATGGCTGCAGCAGGTGTTGGACCAGAGGCCTCCAGAGTGATACTTGCCTTCCGTGCGCTGCTGAAGGAGGAGGCGACCGGTAGTGTCAAAGATAAAAATCGAGAAGGCACGGTGAAGCAATCCTTCGGTGTGGGCTCGGAGCTTCTCGGCGGTGCCGAGAGACCGATCTTTTTCGTTCACCAGCACGACAGGGTGAGACATGGGGGGATGAGTACTACCGGTTGTATTTCCGAAAATGATATCTTGCGGTCCCATCGGAGGCAAGAAATTTTCCGTCCGACCGCATAGATGCAACTTACGGCATTATTGCACGATCGATGGCACCGTGGGCGGCAAAAAGAGGTGCGCTATTAAAATTTCACCGAGCGTGCCCGGCGACTTGACGTGCTCGGCCTCGATCCGTCTCTTTAACGGGCGAACTCATCCGCTCGTACCTTCCACGCACGTTTCTGATCCGCTTCTATGCACGAGCTTACGATTGAAGGCGCCGGCACATTTGAGGTTGAAGAGGGGACCCGGCTCGTTCGGGCCATTGAAGACTGTGACGTCGAGCTGGGGCACCGCTGTGGGGGGCATGCCCGATGCACGACCTGTCGCGTCGAGTTCCAAGAGGGAGAGCCCAATGTTATGACCGAGGCCGAGTTCGAAAAGCTCACCGACATCGATCAGTATGGAGACATCCGCCTCTCCTGCCAGATTGTGGTCGACCGCGACATGACGGTGAAGCCCCTCATGACCGTCGAGGATCAGGGATGGGACGATGCGGGTCCGGAGCCGGCAATCACGGTGGAACCGGCCACCGACTGGTTTCCCATCGAGACGCTCGAACAGGAATGACCCTTTTCGGCGCTCAGGTCGGCCGCCAGAGGGGGATCTCCGGGATGGTCAGGAGTCTTCTGTGTCCGCCCCCGTATCCGCGTCGTTCGCGTCGGGGGGGTCATGTTTCGGGCCGTACTCGTCGTAATCGTTGACGTGGAAGCCGTCGCCCTTGAAGATCACGCCAGGGTTGTCGGTGATAATTCGCTCCACGTCCTGCCCTGTATCCGGGCACGTGTCGAGAGGGTCTTCGGTGATGCGTTGCTGGGTCTCAAAAGTGCTTCCGTCTTCGCGGCGGTACACGTAGGTCGGCATAGGCGCGGGGAATCGGAGTTCGCAAAAATACGGTTTGCAGAAACGGTGTGTGAGTCCACTCTGAATACTCAGACAGCCCTCTTTCGCGTCGGAGGGGCTTTTTGTTTCCGAGTCGGAACGCTATCCCGACAGAAATTCAAGGATCTACGCACTTACATGACCACGGGGAGATGTTCCCGCTCGGGCGACGATGAATGGAGGGTCCGGAGGTTCAGGGGAGCCGACTCGGAAGCCGGGATCAGTCCTGTATCGGGCTGGGCAAAGCGAGATCGGGGGCGCATGCGCGGGGACATTGTTGGTTGAACCTGTGTGAACATTCCCGGGGCCCGGAACTCACAGTGCTTCTCACATCTATTCACTAACAGCCAAGATGTCGACGGTCCGGTAGTTCAGTTGGTTTAGAATGCTGCCCTGTCACGGCAGAGGTCGCGGGTTCGAGTCCCGTCCGGACCGCCCTGCCCCCGGTCCCCTGTCCCCTTGGGATCGGGGGTTTTGTCGTTCAGGGCATGAGGCGGAACGCTTTTCGGAGGGCGCATGCCCTGAGCGCGGGTGTCGCCGGGCCCTCTGGCTCCGGAGAGAGGTTGAGGGACGAGTCCCGCGTCGACGGTGCTCTCTCGACGCTCATCGTCTCCTGGTTGGGTCCAGCGTACGATGTCCACGTTTTCCCTTTCGTCGGCCTCGGTCTCCCTGTCGCGGCCCGGGTGGATTGGCGTCGCGGCCCTCGTGGGGGCCGCGGGCCTTGCCATCATCGCCTCGCTCTGGAAGCTGCTGGCCATTGGGAGTGTCGCATTCGGGGCCATGGCGGGCGGCGCCTGGCTGGGAGCCCGTCCGCGCCGTACTGAGGGGGAGGGAACCGAGAGGGAGGCCCGTCGGCTCGCCTGGGGGTACGGCCTTGCAAGCGGGGCGATGGTCACGAGCACAGGTGCGTTTCTGATTCCGAGTGCCATCGGTCATGATGCCGCCATCGGAGGATTTGGCATCGCGGCCGGCGTGCTCCTTGGATTTGTTCTCCACGCTGCCCAGCACCAACTCGCGCACCTGCACCTGCGGCTCGACGCCACCACCCTCGAGTTGACCGCCCATTCCCTGGCTGCCGGGCTCGTGATCGGAGCCGTCTACGCGACGATGCCGGCGCTCGGCCCCGCACTGGGCCTCGCCATCGTCTCCCACAAGGCCCCGGCGGGCTACGCGGCGGCACGTCGCCTCCATCGGGCGGGGCGTGCAACGTCGGTCCTGCTCATCCCGGCGGCCGCGGTGGCGGCGGCGGCCGTGCCGGTGGGGCTCCTCTCTCCGCCGGGAAGCGACGTGGTTCACGCCCTGGTGTTTGGCGTCGCCACCGGCGTATTTTTGCACGTAGCACTCGACTTCCTCCCGCGGTGCGAAATTGGCGGGGAGGTGTCCGAGGCCGCGGGACTGACCGACGGGGCCGCCTCCGACGGGGACTTCGACGCGGAGCATCACCTGCTCGACCGCCTGCGCCTCCACGCCGTGACGAGTGCCCTCCTGGGGGGGCTGATTGTGTTTGTCGCGTGGTGGGCACTGAACGCCTGACGTGACCGCATGCCCCTCGATGTCTGTTCGAGTGCGCTCCGCAGGGAGCCACTCGTCCGGAGACATCGGATGCCGCAGGCGAGGGACGAAGGAGCCTCCCGCGACGGCCTCCGCAGTTGGGTCAAATGTCGTTGACAGGCAGGTCTCTTCTGCCTATCCTTACTCATCGCATCGTACCTGCAGTGCCCGCGAAATCGCGTTGTTCGCGGAGGTGCTGCAGGCCATCACCCACCCCAATACAACCCAACGTTCGTACCCTCCATGTTTCGATTCCGGTTCCTCCAGTTCCCATCGCTCGCGGTTCTCTTCGGTGTCCTCGTCCTCGCCGGCTGCGGCGGTGGTGGGGGCAACGGTGTCCAAATCCAGCAGGGCGACCGCTCGCCTGCCATCGACGGAGCTTCGGCCCGGGTCACGGTTCCTGCCGACAGTGCCGTCGTCGACAGTGCGAGTGTCGACGTCACCGTGGAAGCCGAGAACTTCGAGGCAGGTGTTCAGACCGAGACGGAGCGCGCCAACGAGATTGCGAACTCCGGGAACGGCCAGCACTTCCACCTCATCGTTGACAATCAGCCGTACATGGCCAACTATGAGGCGGGGACGCCCTTCGACCTCGGCGCCCTGGATCCGGGCGCCCACACGCTCGTGGCCTTCCCGAGCCGGTCGTACCACGAGAGCGTGAAGGGGGCGGAGGCCTACGACTTGGTGAATTTCTACGTTCAGGAAGAGTCGGGATCGTTTATGCTTGATCCCATGGGGCCGGCCATCATCTACAGTCGTCCGAAGGGGACCTACAGTGGAGCCGGCGCGGAGAAAATCATGCTCGACTTTTACCTCCACAACGTGGAGCTGAGTTCGGACGGCTACAAGGCGCGCTATTCCATCACCGACGAGCAGGGCAGCGAGGTCGCCTCGACCACGCTCACGGAGTGGGCGCCGGCCTTCGTGACGGGCCTCGACTCTGGCACCTACGAAGTGAATCTCCAGCTCATCGGGAGCGACGGCAACGTCGTGCCGGGGCCGTTCAACGACACGACGCGGGAGATTACGGTGAAGGCGGAGCAAGGCGCCTAGGCCGGAAGACACCCGTCGGCCTCGAAGGCGAAGCGGAACGGAGACGCATCCCTGTACTACGAGGCTCGCGGCGAGATTCTGCACCACTGATCGTTGTCTGTACCCGACCCTCAAGCCTCAATGGTCCCCCTGGTCTCACGCACGCTTCTTTCGAGGACGATCCGGCGGGGGCTGGGTTCATTCCTAATTCTGCTCTTCCTGGGGATGGGGGCGGCCTCCGCCCAGCCCACCCGTGGGCCCGCGGCCCGGCCCCAGCCCGGCATCGACGTGCAGGACTACGACTTTGCCCTCACTCTCTCCGACACGACGGACCGAATTGAGGGGACGGCCAGGGTGCGCCTCCGCGTGACGACCGATACACTTACGGCCGTGCGGCTCGACCTCATCGGCCGCAACCAGGCCCAGGCGACGGCCCCCTCACGCGTGACCGGCATGCGGGTTGCGTCGGTGACCGAGGAGGGGCGGGCGGTGCCGTACCGCCACAGCAACGACCTCCTTCGGATCCAGCCCGCGTCCGGCCTCGGCGCCGGACAGACGCACACCTTTCGCATCGAGTATGCAGGCGTGCCCGCCGACGGCCTTATCATAGGCACCGACCAGCACGGCGACCGCACCTTCTTCGGCGACAACTGGCCGAACCGGGCCCGCCACTGGCTGCCCGTCGTGGATCACCTGTCCGACAAGGCGACCGTCGAGTTTCGGGTGACGGCGCCGGCCCAGTACGAGGTCGTGAGCAACGGGGCGCTGGTGAGCGACTCGACGAGTGGCGGCATGCGCTTCTCGCACTGGCGCACGGACGTGCCCCTGCCCCCGAAGGTGATGGTCATTGGCGTGGCCGACTTTGCCGTTGACACGGCAGGCACCGCCGACGGCGTGCCGGTCCAGAGCTGGGTGTACCCGGAGGACCGCGCGGCCGGGTTTAAGGATCTGGGGCAGGCCCCGCCCATCCTCCGCTACTTCGAGGAGAACCTGGGTCCCTATCCGTACGAAAAGCTGGCCAACGTGCAGTCGACCACGCGCTACGGCGGCATGGAGAACGCGGCGGCCATCTTCTACAGCGAAGAGGCTGTGGCCAACGGAAAAGACGACACGCCACTGCTTGCCCACGAGATTGTGCATCAGTGGTTTGGCAATACGGTTACCGAGGCCGACTGGCCGCACCTCTGGCTCAGCGAAGGCTTCGCGACGTACCTGACCGGCCTCTACCTGGAGCACGCTCAGGGAATGGCGGCCCTCCAGCGCTACATGACCCGGGCCCGAACCCAGGTCGCCAAGTTCCACGAGCAGAATCCGGAAACGCCCCTCGTGGACACGACCTACGGCGATCCGACCGAGCTGCTGAACACGAATCCCTACCAGAAGGGCGCCTGGGTGCTCCACATGCTCCGACAGCGGGTCGGCACCAGCACATTCTGGAAAAGCCTGCGCGCCTACTACGACCGCTACCGCCACCAGAACGCGAGCACCCGCGACTTCCGCGCCGTGATGGAGGAGGTGTCGGGACAAAATCTCAAGTGGTTCTTCGACCAGTGGACCCGCCGGGCGGGCCATCCAGTCATTGAGGGCACGTGGCGCTACGACGAGGCGGCGGACGAGTGTGTCGTGACGCTACGCCAGACGCAGGACGAACCGCCGTTCCGTGTGTCGGTGGAGGTAGCAGTCGAGAGCGCGGGGTCGTCCACCGCGACGGTCGTCCTGCGTGATCGCGAGCGGCAGACGCGCATCGATTGTCCGCAGGCGCCCTCGTCGGTGATGCTCGATCCAGATACCAGGCTCCTCGCCGAACTGACGATGACGCGGGGAGAGTGAGGCGGAACGAGGGATCGGCATGGAGAGACCGGCCCTCCGCTGCAGGAAGAAGTAACATTGTCGCGCAGAGAGACGTTTTGCGGGTGACGCTTGTGTTTCGCGCTCGCCTCTCACCAATTCCTTGATCGCCGTGCCGTCTATTCCGTCCTCCGTTCTGCGAACCGTTCTATTCGTGGCGCTCGTCCTGGCACCCCTCCACTCCGCGCTCGCTCAGGACCAAACTCGGGATGTCCGACCTGTCGACGCCTTCACGGAAGTGGAGTTCGAAACGCCGGGAACGCTCCACCTCCGGCAGGGAGATGCGCACTCGGTCGAGGTGGACGGCCCTCCGAAGGTGCTTGATCGGCTGGTGACGGAGGTCGACGGGGAGGCCCTCGAAGTCCGTGCTGAGGACGACTCGGGTCTGTTCGGCTTGTTCGATAATGGCGACCTCGACAGCGACGAGGTTGACATCTACGTCACTATGCCTACGATTGAGAAGGTAGGCCTGGCCGGGTCGGGGCGGATTGAGGGAGAGACGCGCATCGAGAGCGAGTCGCTTTCTCTCAGCGTGGCGGGATCGGGGGATCTCGACCTGGAGGTCGACACGGAGCAGCTTGAGATCGGGGTTGCCGGATCGGGGGATTGCATCCTTCGGGGCCGGGCCGGCGCGCTCACGACAAAGACCGCCGGCTCCGGGGACATCCAGGCGGCCGAGATGAAGACTCGCACGGCAGAGCTGGACGTCGTCGGGTCGGGCGACGCTGAGCTCCACGTTACCGACCGGCTGGACGCCCGGATCCTCGGCTCCGGCGACGTACACTACCGCGGACAGCCAGAGATCGAACTGAGTTCACTTGGCAGCGGGACGGTGAGCTCCATTGACTGAGGCGCCCTCATCCCAGCGTCTCGCCTGCTCGTTCGGGGAAGAGGAGCGGAAGGCCCTCGACGCGCGCCCAGCCGTCGCCCTCGGTCACGGGCTCGACCTCGATCTCCTGGAAGTAGTCGTCGAGCACCGCCGCTCGTTCCTGGGCAAGGGGCGGTGAGCAGTAGTCCTCTTCCTCCCACACGACCGTCCCGTCGGGCCGGCGCCGGGCATTGCGGAGACTGTGGGAGATCGCAGGGCCGAATGGACGCAACTCAACGAATGCGTCGCCCGCTAAGTAGACACGCAGAAATACGTCTATTCGAGGGTCATCCCGAAGGGGTTCGAGGACATATTCTGAGCGACCGACGACCGAAGGGAGGAGCGAGTCGAAGAATCTTCCTAAATCTGGCAAGAACGCCTAATTTGGAGAACTGTGGGACGAAACATGGCTTCCGCCAACGGTCAAAAAGATTCCTCGACTCCGCTTCGCTCCGCTCGGAATGACTCATTGTTAAGGTTCTTTTGCGTGTCTACTTAGCTTCTGCTCGAGGTCATCGAGCCGTTCGCCGTGGGGACGTCCTTCTACGAGGTAAAACGCCATGAGGCTAAAGAACGGGGAATGAAAGAATGGGGGAGAGGGCGTGGTCGGAGGACTGGAAACGACCCTGGATTGTACGGCTGTGCCGGGTTCGTTTTTCCGACCCTGAGGTGGTTGGGGAACGCAGACCCATGATCTTCTGAGCATCGTGTGCATATGACAGCCGGGCGCCGCCTCCTCAACGGCTGGCCCTTCGTTTGACGTTCTGCAAATCACCGAGCCAACGATTCCCATGGACATCGAATCCCGCACCGTCACCATTCCCCGCGAAGAAGACGCCGCCGATGAGCCCGAGCCTGTGGAGGTGTGGCCGCTGGTCCAGGCCGCCCTCGACAAGATTGACGCCGAGCCCTCGACCCGCGACGCGGCCCAGGCCGCGATGGAGCACGGCGACGGCTGCGTCGTCCTGGCCAACTTCCTCAACAGCGAGGCGAAGCGGGTCCACGAGATGGACTACCGCTTCAAGGTGCCGCTCGTGGTGCTGGCCGCCGAACTGGCCGCCGAGGATGACACCGCCACCTCCATCTACGACCCGAAGGAGGGCGCCGTCTACTTCGAGACCGACGTCAGCCAGTTTTCCTTTCACGTCTACAAGGACTGGACCGTCGATTGGCCCGAGGTGGCCGACGAGGTGCAGCACGACTACGAATGGAGCGGCAAGGACAACCAGACCTGGGCGCTCGACTGGCTGATGGACTTTCTCGACGTCCCAACCGACGACTACATGGTGTGACCGGGCGTGGCCGAATGGACAAGAGGAAGTGAGTCTCAGAGGCAGGGAACCGCTGATGGAGACGGTCGGCCCGACTCGACCGTTCAACCGGTGGGGGGACGGTTCCGGATCACAACCGAATCCTCCACAAGCCGGATCTCACGCGCAAGAATGCACCGAAGACGTGCATCGTCGCCTGAAAGAGCGGGCCGAGCGGCACCGCCGCAGCTTGAACAGTGGATAGCATTTCAAGTCTGTGAGTTGACATCGATGGTCATTGCCAGCGCCCGGTATGACCGCGGACCGCCGACGACGGACGGCCGTTTCTCGCTTGCCAACGGCGGTCCGCTGTCAGCCGTCAGCCGTCGTCGCATTTGAGGCAAATCGCTATTGACTCAACTCACAGGTCTGGAATGCGACCGAACAGTGAAGGGATTCGACTATCTGCGCCAAATCGTTGTGCACCTCCCGAACAGTCGGCGCGGTCCTCAAATGGAAGCCAAAATCTAGACCCCGCCTCTATCTCGATGTGGGGACGATCCCGGTCGTCCCTACGTGGACAAATGGGAGCAGAAATGCACGTTGAAATCCCGCAAAACGAGGAGGGATCGACGCAGAAGGGCGGTCAACCAAAAGACGCCCGGCAACCGGATCTCCCTGCGGACCCGAGCCTCACGTGACGATCGTGCACGTCCCAGTTTCGTACGCCTCGCGAAGGGCCTCCGTGGCCTCGGTCCGCAGCGCCTCCGGATCCTCCTCGTCCCACACGGCCACCCCCACGCTCACGCCGCCTTCGAGCTCCCCCTTCTCCTGGGCCATCGCGGACTCAAAGTCTGCCATCCACGGCTCGAGGGCCTCCACCCCTTCCCGGAAGAAGATGCCGTAGGTCAGTTCGCCGAAGCGCTCGACCCGCTGATTTGGGGCCAACTGTTCGAGGCGCGCCTGGAACAGGCGCTCGGCGGAGGCCACGGCCTCCTCGCCCCGGCGAGCGATCGACTCGGCCCGGTTGAGGTGAACGAGGGCCAACGCCAGGTCCTCGGAGGCAGACTGCGCCGCTTCCATTTCGTCCGCGATGATACCGCGGCGCGGGCGCGGGCTCCCCGTCGCCTCCCCATTCAGGTCGGCGCCGGTCGTCGCCCCGATCGCTTCCTGGTCGGGGGAGGTGTCGTCGATCTCCTCCGCGTCGGCCTGCTCCGGGGGGGACTGACCGAGATCGAGAAGGAGGCCCACCGTCTCGGCAAAATGCTCGATCAGGGTGCGCGCCCGGGACGTGCCGAGGTCCGACGGGGCGGGGGCGTCGGCGAGGAGGAACGTCGCAGAGGACGCGTCTGGCTGGGACACGGGAGCTATGGCCAGATGGTCGACCGCTGGCGGGTCGTCGTAGTAGCCGAGGTCCTCGACGGCGATCTCCTCCTCGGCAAGGGTCCGGAGGGCAACCGACTGGCGGGACATAGTGGCCGTGAGCAGGGGCGTCTGGGCGTCAAAGGTGCCGCCTTGGCGCACGGACGGATGGGTGCTCGCAGCGGCCTCGATGCGATAGGTGAAGGCGATCTCCTCCTGCACTAGCAAGCAGACCGTTCGGGCGTCGAGGGCCGCCCGTGCCGACTCCAGCAGGGGACCAAACACCGGGGTGTCGCGCGAGTCCGTCGACGGGCCCTCAGCCTCCGCCGTTTCTCCCGGGTGTCCGGGCGTGTCGTTCTCGTCCGCGGTCGGGGGGGCAGAGCCGGGAGGCGTGCTCGGGGAAGCCGCGTCGGGCGACGGGGGCGCCGCCGGGGAGGCGTCCGCCGGCTCGTCTTGGGCCGACGTCTCGGTCGAGGCCTCCTCGTCCGCATCTTGGGGCTGAATGTCGACAATCCCCAGTTCCTCCGGGGACGAATCAGACTCTTCTGGCTCAGGTCGTGGGCGTGGCCGGTCGGGCTCTTCCGTCCAGTACGTCGTCCAGAGCCACCAACCCAGCAGGCCAAGGAGGCCTACGAGGATCATGCCCGTGACTGCGTACAGCCACGGGCGATCAAAAAGAAACGCCAACCCCGGGACGAGAATGGACAGAAGGGCGAGCAAAGAGCGAAGCATGCAGAAGTGGGGACACAAACCCTTCCAGAGAGAAGAACAACGGATTTTAGAAGGTACCCCGATCCGGCGGTAATGTCAACAGAATCTCGACCTCGGCGCGGCTCTGGGGAGGCAAAGAATCACACAAAGCGGCGTGGGGCTACGCCTCTACGGCAGGCTCTCGGGCTGCCGTCATGGAATCAGTTGGAATAGTGTCCACTCCCTCGGGACGCTCGACCGGCGGCAGGCGAAACGGAAGGTCTGTGCTCTCTGGGACGGGATTCGGCTCGGCCCAGAGCGTCCCGTCGTAGCTTTCCATGAGCACGTGGTCGCCTGCTCGTCCCTTTACGTAGCTGCGGTTGAGGGGAACCTTGCCGTGGGGCGTGTCGAGGACGTAGGTCGGGATGGCGAAGCCAGAGGTGCGCCCTCGGAGCCGTCGCATGATGTGCATCCCCACCTCGATGGGCGTGCGGAGGTGTCCGGTGCCGCCGATGATTTGGGCCTGGTAGAGGTAGTAGGGCCGTACCCGCATCCGCACGAGGCCCTCATTGAGCGCCTTCATCGTGGCGGGGTCGTCGTTGATGCCACGCAGGAGCACCGTCTGGTTCCCCACCGGCACGCCCGCACTCTTGAGCCGGTCGATGGCCGCCGCGGCGTCGTCGGTCAACTCTTTGGGGTGATTAAAGTGCGTGTTGACCCAGAGCGGATGATGGTCGGCCAGCAGGTCGCACAGCTCGTCCGTGATGCGGTAGGGCAGCTTCACGGGCATGCGCGAGCCGAACCGGATGAGCTCCACGTGGTCGATGGCCCGCAGCTTGCCGAGCAGCCACTCCAGGTTGGCCTCATTGAACGTGAGGGGGTCGCCCCCCGTGAGGAGCACGTCGCGGATTTCGTCGTGGGCGGCGATGTAGTCGATGGCCGCCTGGTGCTCGTCGGTGCGCATGAAGTACTCGGCGTCGCCCACCATGCGCTTGCGCAGACAGAAGCGGCAGTAGATGGCGCACTCGGCCGTCACGCAGAAGGCCACCCGGTCCTCGTAGTTGTGGATGAGGTTCTTCACCGGCTCGTGCCCGGTTTCGTCCAGCGGATCGATTTCATCGACAATGTCGGATCCGAACTCCTCCATCGAGGGCACGACCTGCTGCCGAACTGGGCAGTCGGGATCCGCCGGGTCCATCAGGCTCGCGTAGTACGGCGTGATGTTCCACCGAAACGTGTCGCCCGCCCGGTCGATGGCAGCCAGCTCGTCGTCGGTCGGGTCGATCCACGCCCGAAGCGCCTCGGCGCTGTGGACGCGGTTCTGCATCTGCCAGCGCCAGTCGGTCCACTTGCTGTGAGGAACGGAATCGGGGGGCGAGGTGGGGGGAGACATACCGCGGGAGGACACCAGAAGCAAGTCCATTGAGTCTCTCCTACGTGTGGCCAATCGGAACGTTGTGCCTCGGCAACGACAAGTGAGAACAGTCGTGGACTGTCTGTTCTGGCTCCGGGAGGGTCTGATCCTGCACGTCGAGTGGGGGAGGAGACGAGAGGGCGAAAGGGCGTGCCCGCTTCCACGCTCCCGTTCTTCCCTTCCCACACGCCCAGACGCCCACGCGCAGCGGCGTCTTCGATGAGGACTTTTGCACAGCTCAGTAACACCCCGCACGAGCTTCGTCTCTGGGAGGTCTACGACAACTCCAGCCGCCGCAGCCCCCGCTCGAACACCTCCGCCAGGTAGTCCACGTAGTCGCGCCCCATCAGTTCGGCGACGATGGCGAAGGTGTCGTCCGGGGCGAACGTGGGAAGGGGATTGATCTCCAAAAACCACGGCTGCCCGTCGGCGTCCACCCGAAAGTCGGCCCGGGCGAAATCGCGGCAATCGAGTGTCTTGAAGAGGCGCAGGGTGAGCGTCTGGAGGCGATCTTCGAGGGCCGGGCCGAGCGTGCCCCGCAGCTCATAGTCCCAGTCCTGCTCGGCGGTCGGGGCGCCGCGGTGCTCCAGGGCGTGCAGGCCGATGTCGGTCGTCGGCTCCACGCCGCGCTGGAGGACGGGCAGCGCCTCCGGCGGGTCGTGCCCCACCACGGCCACCGTAAACTCGCCGCCGCCGGCCACGAACCCTTCCGCCACCGCGTCCTGCTCGTAGGTGGTCGTCACGCGTTCCACCGCGCGGCGGAGGGCCGCCGCATCGCCGACCTTGCTCTGCGGCGTGATGCCCTTCGAGGTGCCCTCGTAGCGCGGCTTCACGAACAGGGGAAAGTCGCCCGGCAGATCCTCCGCGTCGATTTCCTCGGCGGCGCCGTAGACGCGATGCGGCGGCGTGGGCACATCGGTCGCGGCAACGAGGTCCTTGGTCCACGCCTTGTCCAGCGTCACCGACAGGGTGAGGGCGTCGGAGCCGAGGCAGGGCACGCCCGCCATCTCCAGCAGGATGGGCGCGTACGCCTCGCGGTTGCGGCTGTGGGCCCCCTCGGCGATGTTGAGGGCGGCGTCGAGGGCAAGGCCGGCGTCGAGCCGCTCGCGGAGGTCGAACGCGGTGCCGACTCGCACCGGCTCGTGCCCCAGGTGCTCCACCGCCGCCGCGAGGGTCTCCACCGTCTCCTCGGGTTCGTACTCTGCGTCGGCGTCAGGAGGGGCGTCGTCGGTCCACGGGTACGCGTCGAACGTGTCGTAGATGAGGCCGATGCGCATGGGGATATTCGTAGTCCGTATTGCGTATCTGGGATTGTGGACTATTTACGCAATACGCACTACGCAATACACGGCAGACGAAGAATTTCCAACATCTTACGGCGATTGTCGTTCAGTACACATCAATCCTTTGTGGGATCAGTCTCTGAACCAATGACCCAAAAGGCACTCATCGTCCGTACCGGACCCGACGGTCACGAAGGGCTCAAGGAACTGAACCTCGAACTCGAAAAAGGGTGGCGGGTGGCCACGGTGAGTCCGATGGGGGGAGCCGGAGCGGCGGGGGACGCCCCCTGTCACGCGGCCCTCGTGGTGCTGGAGCAGCGGGAGGAGGGGGCCACCATGGCCGTCGAGGCGCTGGAACGGGCCGAGCGGGAGGCCACGTCCGTCGTCGAAGAGATTATGCGGGACATGGGGAAGGTGATCGAGGGCAACGGCGCCGGCCCGCCCGACGAGGCCCTTCCGTAGCTCACGAGTGCGGAGGGGGAAGGCGGGAAGGGGCCGTCCTGACTGTGAAGGGAAGACCCCGGTCGGCGCAGCTCTCGGGTCCCCAAGTTGGCGTCCCTGGTGCACAGTTCCTTATTTGGGGGCTGGCGCTGCTCCCCGTTCAATCTACCCGACGCACATGTCCGACCCCGCCAACCCTGATCCTTCGATGACCGATGTTCAAGAAACCGGATCTGTGGCGCCCGAATCCACGGACGACACGGACGACGACGCCCTGTGGTGGCGGCGGTGGGTCGTGGCGGCGCTGGTGCTGGGCGGGCTCGGCCTGGCCGTGTATTTTGAAGGCGACATTCCCAAGACCGACGGGCACTACGGCTTCTGGTCGGTCCTCCCGCCCCTCATTGCCATCGTGCTGGCCTTCTGGCTGCAGGAGGTCGTCAGTGCCCTCTTCATCGGCATCGCGGCGGGGGGCATCATCGCGGGGCAGGTCAACATCATCGACGCGTTCCTGCTTCCGGCCATCGGTACCGAGGACTTCGCCCTCATCCTGCTGGTGTACCTCTGGGCGCTCGGGGGACTCATCGGGCTGTGGACGCGAACTGGGGGGGCGCTCCGATTCGCGACGTGGGCGGGGGAGAAAATGGTGACCGGGCCGAAGACCGCCAAGTTTTTCACCTGGATCATGGGACTCGTCTTCCACCAGGGGGGCACCATCTCCACGGTCCTTACCGGCGCGACGGCCCGGCCCATCGGCGACCAGCACGACGTGTCGCACGAGGAGCTTTCCTATGTCGTCGACTCGACGGCTTCCCCGGCGGCCACCCTCATCCCCTTCAACGTGTGGCCCATCTACGTGGGCGGCCTCGTGGCCGGGACCATTCCGCTGTTCGAGACCTCGCAGGAAGGCATCCAGTTCTTCTTCTCCTCGATCTGGGCCAACTTCTACGCGATCTTTGCCGTGGCGATGACCCTCCTGTTTGCGTGGGAGCGGCTGCCCTGGATCCCGAGCCAGCAGATGCGCGACGCCACCGAGCGGGCGCGGACGACGGGCAAGCTCGACCGGGACGACGCCACGCCCCTCACCTCGCGCGAACTCACGGAGATGGACGTGCCGGACGATTACGGCCCGAGCCTCGTCGACTTCGTGGGGCCCATCGGGACGCTCCTGGGAGTGGCGATTTTGCCCTATCTCTACACCTACTTTTACCTCGGCAACACGGAGGACCCGATGCTCCTCATCGCGGAAGCGTTCGTCCTGGCCGTCCTGGCGGGCATGGGCATCGCACTGTTCAAGGGGATGGACTTCAACGAGGTGATTGACGGCTTCGTCGATGGCTGTAAGGGTGTCACCATCGGCGCCATCATCCTGGCGTTGGCCGTGTCGCTGAAGGAGGTGGCCGAGGCCGTGGGCACGGCCGAATACGTGGTGGCGACCGTCGGCGAGGCGCTCTCGCCCACGATTCTGCCGGGCCTGCTTGTGGTGCTCTGCCTCATCATTGCCTTCTCCACGGGCACCTCGTGGGGCACCTACGCAGTCGTCTTTCCGGTGGCCATGCCGCTGGCCTGGAGCCTCTCGCAGGATCCGTTCTTTATCACGCTTTGCTTTGGGGCCGTGGTGGGCGGCAGTGTGTACGGGGACCAGTGCTCGCCCATCTCGGACACGACGGTCCTCTCGTCGCTGGCCACGGGGTCGGACCTCATGGATCATGTCAATACCCAACTCCCGCTCGCGTCGGTGGCGGGGGGGCTGGCCATCGCGCTGTACACGGTACTTGCCTTCTTTGCAGTATAGAACTCAGAAGCTGTTTGGCGGACTGTCTATGGCCTGCGACTTCGCGGATCTTGTGCA
>CAZRPQ010000007.1:0-20023 GCA_964601725.1 uncultured Salinivenus sp.
CGTTGATCAGCCCGTCGAGCGCCCCAGTGATCGTTTTCGGGGGGCTTGCGGCGTCGTCGTACTGGTGCAGCCCCTTGCCGGTGATGTTGACCGCGAGGTCCTTGTTTCGACTGATGGGCCGCGTTCGGTCCCCATCGATGTCCGACGGTGTTCCGTTGACGGTGCCGTCGTCGTTGAAGGGCTTCGTGGTGGTCCGGTTGCCGGCAAACAGGTACTCGTCGTCGCGGCGCGCATTGAGCCGGTCCACGACCTCACCCTTGAGGGACCGGAGCTCCTGCGCAATCGCCTCCCGGTCCTCGTCGGAAACCGTGTCGTTGGCGGCCTGCACCCCCTTCTCCTTCGCCTGCGCGAAGAGGTCGATCATCCCGTCGAGCTCCTGTTGGGTGCGGTCCACGAAGGGGCGCGCGTTCTCGATCGACGTCTTGCGGCGCTCGAACTGGTTGCCGAGCACCTCCATCTCCTCGGCGACGGCGAACGCGTTGGGGCCGTCGGAGGGGCGGTTGATGCGCTTGCCGCTGCTGATCTGCTCCCGCAGGCGGCTGATGTCACGGCGGACCTGGGGGATCTCCTGGTCGGTAATTCCGGCGTAGAGCCCGCGCTGGCGAGCGACGCTAACGGTCGACATGGGACGATGGTGCGTAAAATTCGAACGGAACGAGGATGGTCACTGCGGGCCGCGCTAGATCGAGAGCAGCGTGTTCGTGACCTCCTGGGCGGTGCGCAGGACCCGGGCCGTGGCGGCGAACTGCTGCTGCTGTTCGACGAGGTTGCTCATCTCTTCGTCGAGCGACACCCCCGAGACGCCCTCGGCAAGGCTCTCGAGACGGTTGGCCGTGGCGGCGTTTGCCTCTTCGCGGGACGCGGCCTGCTGCACCTTCGATCCCACGCTGGACGCCAGATCGATGGCCTTGGGGGTGAGGGTCTCGGAGAGGGCGGCCATCTTCTGGGCCGGTTTGGTATCGCCGGGCTCGCCGGCGGCCCCGTAGGCCGCAATGTCTTTGGGGCCGTCGACGTTGAGCTCGATGTTGCCCGCTGTATTACCCGCCGCTGTTGCGGACTTGTCGACGAAAAAGTTCTCCCCCGTATCTCCATTCTGGTCGAAGCCCGTCTTGTGGATGGTGTTCACGTCCTCCACCACGTCTTTCGCCAGCCCATCCAGGCGGCCCTGCACCTCGGGAAGGGTCTGGTTGAGCAGGCGCAGCTGTGCCCCAATCTCGCCCGCATCCCCGTCTCCCGGTTTGAAGGCCACGCCGGTGTCGCCAAACTCCACGGTGGGGGAGGAGGCCGACTTCAGGTTCTTGGTCTGGAGAAGGGTCGTTTCCTCTCCCTGCACCACGTTCATGCCGTTGACCGACAGGGTGTATCCGTTCTTCGCGTCCTCTTGCACCTCCACCGGCATGGACTCGGACAGTGTGCTGACGAGCTGATCGCGACGGTCTTCGGCCGCCAGGTCGGGGGACCCGCTGGCGCGGGCCTCCTGGATTTTGGTATTGAGGCTGGCGACCTCTTTGAGCAGCCCGTTCGCCTCCTCCACGCTCGATGCGAGGGCCGACTCGGTGTCGTTGACGATCCCACCGATCTTTTGGTCGAGCCGGTCGAAGGCGCCGGTCAGGGTGTCGGCCTTGGCCAGCACGGCCTCCCGCACGCCCTGATCGGTGGGGTTGCTGGCGAGGTCGTTGAGGCCGTTGAAGAAGTTTTCCAGTGATGAGGTGAGGCTGCCCTCGGTGTCGGTGGCCAGGGCCCCCTCCAGCACCGAGAGGACGCGGCCCTCCTCGCGGGCCCCGCTCTCGCCGGTCTTGGCCTCCGCGGCGGCAGAGTCGAGCATTTGGTCGCGCATGCGCTCGTAGGAGGACACCGTTGCGCCGTCGCCCGTGGCGGGGCCGGGCGGTGAGGTGTAGAGGCCCGGCGAGACCGTGTTGCTGGCCTCGAGCGTGGCGCGACGGCGGCTGTATCCCTCGGTGTTCGCGTTGGCAATGTTCTGCCCAGTGGCGTCCATCTTCGCGTTGAGGGCGCGAAAGGAACGCTGGCTAATTTCAAACAGGGAGTTGACACTCACGGGACTATCCGACGGTATTTACAAACGAGCGATCATCCGATGGGGGGCCGGACTCGGACTGGCCCGCGGCCGTGTACGTCTGTCCGTCGTCCTCGGTGGCCGCCTCCTGCATGGCCACCATGAGCTCGTTGTTGAGCTCGGTGGCGTACTCGAGGGCGAGGCGCAGCGTCTCGCGACGCTGGTTGACGGCCTCCACCTGCTCGGCCATCGTCGTCCACGTCTCGGTCAGGCGCGCCCCGAGGTCCGGGTCTGCCTCGCTGACTCTCTGAATCGCCTCGTCCAGCGACGGCTCCTCCGGCCCCGCGTCGAGCACGCGGCCGAGGAGGCGGGCCTGCCGCTCGCTCTTTTGGTGGAGCTCCATGAGCGTTGCGGTGCGGTCCTGGGTCTCCATGGTCAGCGTGCTCAGCGCGTCCGGGTCGTTGGTCCGGAGGGCGTTGAGCTGGCGCTCGTAGAGCTCGTCGAGCTCGTCGAGGACGACGGTCTCGGCGCGCAGCGTGTCGAGAAGGGCGTTGGCAGCGGGTTCGATGCGCTCAGACGGCATGGTCGATGTGGGGTTCGTTCCGGGTCGTGGGGGGCGTGTCGAGGAGGGGGCGGGACGAGTTTTGCGTGTCGAGGGGCATGGGGGAGCCCGGGTCGGCCGGCGTGGTGGTCGACGGGGCGGCCCCGGCGCCCGGACCGGCGATGCCCCAGTCTTGTGCCAGCTTCTCCGAAATCTTGAGCGTGTCGGCGTTCGCGAGGCGATCCGCAATCATGTCGGTCATCAGGTCGCGCTGGCGGTCGCGCTGGCTTTGCATCCAGTTGCCCCCGCCCTTCCCGGCGTGGGAGCTGGAGAACATGTCTTTGGTCATCACCTCCACGAACTGACGGACCAGCACTTCCTCAAATTTGCTCGCCGCTTCCTTGAGCGTGTCTGGGGGGTCCGACTCGCCCACGCCCAGGCTTTCGTCCGCGGGCGAAGGCGCAGCGGAGGCGCGGCGTGCAGAGGAGGTTGATGCTGAGGACGGAGCAGCGGAGGGCATGGATCGGGGGAATTGTGCCGTGAAGGGAGGGCCTACAGGATGACCAGTTTCGCCTGGAGGGCCCCGGCGCGGTCGATGGACTGGAAGATGGAGATCACGTCGCGGGCGTCCACCCCGAGCTTGTTGAGGGCCGAGGCGAGGTCGCTCACGTTGGTGTTGGGCGGGAGGACGACCGACTGCGCCCCCTGCTGCTGCACCTGCGCCGAGCCCTCCCTGACGGAGCGCGTCTCCCCCTCCCCGAGCGGGTTGGGCTGCGATACGAACCGGTCCTCCCGGGTCGACACGGTCAGCCCGCCGTACGTCACCATCACCTCGTTAATCCGGACGTCGCCGCCCGCCACGATGGTGCCGGTCCGCTCGTTGATGACGACGCGGGCCGGGGCCTCGGCCTGCACCTTGATGCCCTCCAGGGCCGCCATGAGCTGGGAGGCGGTGTTGAGTTCGTCGGGCATGTTCACGTTCACGAGGCCCGCGTGCTCGGCCTGGGCGGCGTCGGGAAAGACCTCATTGATGGCGTCCACGATCTTCTTCGCGTTCGTAAAGTCGGGCCGGCTTAGCACGAGGCCCAACTGTTCCTGACTCAGGTTGAAGGCCGGGGCCTGGCGCACAATCGCCCCGTTCGGCACTCGCCCTGTGTTGGGATGGTTCACTTGAACCTCCGTGCCCTGGCTGGAGGCCTGGGCCGCCCCCGTGGTGAGGGGCCCCTGGGCCACGGCGTAATCGGTCTCGCCCGACGGGCCCTTGAGGGGCGTCCGCAGCAGAACGCCTCCCGAGAGCGACCGGGCATCTCCCAGGGCCGACACCGTCACGTCCATCTCATTCCCCGGTCCGCTAAACGGATCCATCGTCGACGTCACGAGCACGGCCGCCGCGTTGCGCGACTCCAGCAGGTCCGGGCTCACGTTCACGCCGAAGTTGCGCAGCATGTTGGCGATGCTCTGGACGGTGTAGGCCGCCCCCCGCCGTCCCCGCACCCGGTCGCCGGTGCGGTCGAGGCCCACAACGAGGCCGTACCCGGTGAGCTGGATGGGGGAGGTCCCTTCCAGCGACACCATGCTCTTCAGCTCCGTCGTGGCGGTCGACGTGGACTGCGTCCCCGGGCCGCCCGATGAGGCCGGGCCGCCCGCCTGGGTCGTGTCCGGCTGCGCCCCGGCCGCAGGGGGGGCGGCGAGGCCGAAGAGCAGGGCCACGGCCAGCACAAAACGAGAACGCGGAGCAGTTTTCATGGATGAACGTGTGTGCGGCGAGAAGTCAAGACGCAGAGGGCGCGAACGTAGTCCCGGAGGGGCGCTAACTGAGCCCCAGGAAGATGCTAATTCCCAACAACACAGCCGACCCCGCCTTCAGCAAAAAGCCTTGCGAGAAGAACCCGTTGTGGCGCATTCCGGACTGGTTGTACTTGATCTTGGCGTTGGCGATCTGGTGCGATAGCACCGTATTGTCGTGGCGAATGTCATCGGCCCGCACGATCCCCGATACCTTCATGATGTGCGTTGCCCCGTTCACCGTCAGGTTGCGCCGCCCCTCCACCAGCAAGTTGCCCGCCTGGTTGACCTTCACGACCCGGACGCTGAGGGTGCCGCTGAGGGTGCCACTCTGTTCCGTCTGGTTGGTGTTTTCGGTCTGGCTACTGATCTGCGCGTCTGTCCCAAACTGGCTGCTGAGGCCGGGGCCGCCGGCCGACCCGCCGCCGCCGACCGAGGCGTTGGAATTGCCCTCGTAGCTGCTTTCGCGCTCGGCGGAGGCGCGCTCATCGATGACGACGGTGAGCACGTCGCCGGGCTCGTGGGCCACGGGATCGGTGTAGAGCGACTGGCCCTGCGACGCCAGGGGGGCGAGCAGGCCTGCCAGGGCGATTAGTACGGGCGCAGGGACGAGGCGAAAATCGATCATGCGATCATGGTCGCGTGGTTCGCAACAGAGAATGCGGACAACTCAAAGCGTTTCGACCCATTGGGCCGTTCTCTCTCCCGTGATGCGGGCGCGGTACATCGTGTTGAGGTCGGCACAGTGCACGCGAATCACCTCGTCGACAAAGCCCGGCTCGCGAGCGGTGCACGAGAGCCGAAAGACGAGGCGCCCTTGCTGGTAGTGCAGGCGAATGGACGAGCCGGTGTCGGTGGTGTAGGGGAGGCGCACGTCCCGCTTCCGCAGCACCCGCCCCGACTGGAGGTGACGGGTGGCTACGAGTGCCTCCCGGGCCGCCCGCGTGCGGATCTCGGCGGCCCGCAGCGGCTCGCCGTGTAGGTCCGTGGTCGCGATCCAGGCCGTTTCCAGCTCGGACCGCGGGATGGGCTCGCCCCTTCGCACCCGACCCTGAACGGTTACGACGGAGTCGAGCCGCGCCACCCGGAGCAGCGCCCAGCCGGTCTTGCTCCATGTTCCCCCGGCGTCCCGCGTGCGGAGATCGACCTGCGCCAGGCCCGTGGGCGTTCCCTCGCTGTCCGAAAATTTCAGCCGCAGTGCCCTCGTGGTGTCGAGGTCGCCCCGAATGCGACGCACCTGTACGTCCAGATGCGCGGCGCCTTCGGGGTAGCGGGCCGACAGGACCTGGGTCGCTGCCGTGCGCACCATCTGCTTCGCGCTCTGTGCCCGTCCCTGTGTGGGGAGGCCGAGCGCCAGCAGCAGGCCGGTTAGCACGTACGGAAGGCATCGTTGCATGAGGGCCAAACGAAAAGGGCACGGAGGGTCAACTAGCGTTTCACGTTGTTGGCGGTTTGCATCATGTTATCGCTGGTCTTTACCATCTTCGAGTTCAGTTCGTAGGACCGCTGGGCCTGGATGAGGCTGGTCATCTCTTTCACCACCTCCACGTTTCCTTTCTCCAGGAAGCCCTGCCGGACGGTGCCCATGCCGTTCCGCCCCGGCGCCCCGAGGAACGGCTCACCGCTCGCCTCGGTCTGCTCGTACAGGTTTCCCCCCACGGCGCGGAGGCCGCCGGCATTGGAGAAGCGCGCGAGCTCCATCTGCCCGAGTTCCACCATCTCTGATTCGCCCTGAAGCCGAGCGGACACGACGCCTTGCTTGTTGACGTCAATTTCGACGGCGTCGGGGGGCACGTTGATGCTCGGCTGCACCTGGAGGCCCGTCTGGGTGACAATGTTGCCCTCGCTGCTGAGCGTAAACGTGCCGTCGCGTGTGTACGCGAGGCTGCCATCCGGCCGGCGCACTTGGAAAAACCCGTCGCCGTTGAGGGCCATGTTGAGGGCGTTTCCGGTTTCGGTAAAGCTTCCCTGCGAAAAGTTGCGGACCGTGGCCACCGCCGTCGATCCGTGGCCCATCTGCAATTCGGCGGGTTCGCCCCCGCTCGCCTCGCCCTCCCCGTCGGCCTGCACGTTTTGGTAGAGCAGGTCCTTGAAAACGACGCGCGAGCGCTTGAAGCCGGTCGTGTTGGCGTTGGCCAGGTTGTTGGCGATGTTGTCTACCTTCGTTTGCTGGGAGGTCATGCCCAGTGCGGCAGTCTGAAGCGAGCGTGGTGGCATGATTGGGGGTGTTTACCGATGCGTAAGAACGTTCTCAAATGAGTGCCTACCTTTGGCCCCATACTGCCTCTGTCCCGACCGCTTTCGGGATCGAGTATGGGCGTACATGTCCCGACCGCTGTCGGGGTGGGCGTGTGGGCGGTTTTCTCCCATCCCCCCAGACGCCCGAACGCCCACACCCGCCGGCATAATCTTCGGCAACTTTTGCACGGCTCGGTGAGGGATGGAGTGTAGGGGCTACAGCTGGCCGAGCTTCTGCGTGGCGCGGCTGAGTGTCTCGTTGGTGGCGCGAATTGCCTTCTGCTGAGCGCCGAAGTGGCGCGAGTTTTCGATCATGTCGGTCATTTCCGTAATCGGGCTCACGTTGCTCGTCTCGACCTTGCCCTGCAATACGGTGGGATCCTGCATGGGCTCGGGCGCAGCTCCGTCCGCTACGAACGATGCCCCCTGCGCGCGCTCCATCTGTTCGGCGGCGCCGGTCACGACCCGAAGCGTGCCCACCTGATTCTCACCCATAGTAATCGTCCCGTCCTTCGCGATGTTAACATCCCCCTCCGCTCCCACGGGAATCTGAATCGGGCCCCCCTCTCCCATCACCGTCTTTCCGTTGGGCGTGCGCAGGGTCCCTTCGTTCCCGACCACGAAGTGCCCGGCGCGTGTGTAGTGCGTGGCGTTGCCCTCCTCAGTGCGCGTCTCGAAGAATCCGTCGCCCCCCAGCGCCACGTCGAGCGGGTTTCCGGTGTCCTTGAGGGCGCCGGCGGACATGTCGTTGGCCTGCCGCACGCGGCGGTCGCTGCGGGGCGCCCCCTGCGCGTCGAGACGCTCATCGAACGCTTCGGTAAAGAATCGGTCGCGCTTGTAGCCGGTCGTGTTGGCGTTGGCCAGGTTGTTGGCCACGCGCTCCTGGTTGCGCTGGATCGCGTTCATCGCGGCCGCGGCGTTTTCGAAGCGGGAAAGCATACTGGACGGAAGCGAGGCTCATGGAGAACGGTCTTGGCGGCTCGTTCGCCCACAAATGCCTTCAAAGAGCCTACCAACGCTCACGGGAGACGTGTGCGGGGCAGAATCGTCTCTGCCCTCACGCCTCGGGTACAATTTTCCGACCCCTCTCGGCAGATTCTGCCGACCGCCGCCCGCGGGTCCCAACTGCTGGGCCGGAGGGCTCGGCCGACGCACGGCACCGAGGGACGGCCCCGAGCAGTTCCCGAAATCGGAATAGGTTCCAAAATCCCTTCGGAGGTCGGGAGGGACGGGATGCCGGCCGGATCGACGGCGGCCAGTGCTCGTTCGGAGGGTGCTCCAGCGCGTCGTCCACAGGGGCCTCCCAGCGCCGACGCGGCGACGGCTTGTCCCTCGGCCGTCGTCCCGGCGGTGACGACGGCGCCTCTCTCCGCCGACCCCGTTCCCCGCCATGATTCCGGACGAGCTCTTCGAAAAAATCCGCCGCCTAGAGATCCGCACGCGCGGGGTGGTCCAGAGTGTCTTCCAGGGCGAGTATCAGTCGGCCTTCAAGGGACTCGGCATCGAGTTCGCGGAGGTGCGCCCGTATCAGGTGGGCGACGACATCCGCAACATCGACTGGAACGTCTCGGCCCGCATGGACGAGACGTACGTCAAGATCTACGAGGAGGAGCGGGAGCAGACCGTCATGCTCTGCGTCGACGTGTCCGGGTCGGAAAATTTCGGTTCGCAGGGCAAGCTGAAGCGCGAGGTGGCCGCCGAGATCTGCGCGGTCATTGCCTTCAGCGCCATTCAGAACAACGACACGGTGGGGCTGCTTCTGTTCTCGGACGAGGTGGAGCGGTTCGTGCGGCCGGGGTCGGGGCGCCGGCACGTGCTCCGGTGCATCCGCGAACTGTTTACGACCGAGCCCGCATCGATTGGCACCGACATCGACGGCGCGCTCCGGCGCGTCCTCCGCATCCTGCGGCGCCGGTCGATCCTCGTGCTGGTGAGTGACTTCTTCGACACCGATTACGACTCGACGCTGCGGGCGGCCGCACAGCGCCACGACACCATCGGGATTGAGCTCCAGGACCCCCGCGAGGAGGAACTCCCCCCCGTGGGACTGGTTGATCTGACCGACGCTGAGACGGGGGAGACGGTGACGGTCGACACCCGCGACCCGGCGGTGCGGCAGGCCGTCGAGGCGGCGGCCCGCGCCCGTCGCGAGCGCACCCGCGACCTGCTCCGACAGGCCGGCGTGGGGCACGTGGTCGTCCGCACCGATGCCGACTACGTGGAGCCACTCATCGCGTTTTTTCGGCGGCGCGCCCGGCGCGGATAGCACCCCGGCGCGGCCGGCTGTTGACCGATTTTTGAGGCATGAACCGACGGACACCGGCTGGGCTGTACGGGGGGCTGTTCGTGCTTGCCGGGCTGCTCCTTGGAGGGGGGCATTCCGTCGAGGCCCAGCCCGCTCCCCGCGTCGAAGCCCGGGTGTCGGCCGACAGCGTGAAGATCGGCGAGCGGTTTACGCTGGTACTCGTGGCCGAGCACGCGGCGAACACGAACGCCGTGTTTCCCGCCGCGGACGCCGGATCGGCCCTCTTCGGCGACCTTCACGTATTTGGGCGGGGTGCGGTGCGGACGCGGCAGGCGGCAGGCCCCCGGCGGGTCGATAGTGTGGCCTACGAAGTCGCCACCTTCGCGCTCGATTCGGCGCGCGTCCCGATTCTTCCCGTCCGTCTCGTGGACGGCGGCGACACCACAGTGACCGGCACGTTCCCCCGAGTCATGCCCGTCGTGTCCGTCGTGGGGCCCGATGCGGACGAGCTCCGCACGCCTGCTCTGCTCGCTGCGTTTCCCCGCCCGGTCTGGGTGTGGGGGGTGCTCGGCCTCGCCACGGCGGTCCTGCTGGCGGGAGGGGGCTATGCCTGGTGGCGCTGGCGGGGAGACGAAGAGTCGTCTGACTCGGACGATGAAGGGCAGGCGGGCCTGTACGAGACGGCGTCCACGCGCCTTCAGCGACTCGAACGGCGCAATCCGAGCGGCCGCACCGCCTGCAAGGCGTTCTACGTGGACCTTACCGAGACCCTGCGCGTCTATTTGGCCCACCGT
The DNA here is from genome assembly GCA_964601725.1 of uncultured Salinivenus sp. GTDB lineage: Bacteria > Bacteroidota > Rhodothermia > Rhodothermales > Salinibacteraceae > Salinibacter. The sequence continues at coordinate 9,618 of CAZRPQ010000007.1, forward strand.
GTCGGCATCCGGGCCCTGGAGCAGACGACGACCGAGGTGCTGGCGGCGCTTCGTCGGCGGCCCGAGGTGCCGGAGCCCGTCGTCCGGCGCCTCCGGAGAGTGCTGGAGCAGGCCGATCTCGTCAAGTTCGCCGACGCTCAGCCCCCGCCGGACGAGAGCCAGGCCCTCCGCCGGGATGCGCAGGAGGTCCTCGATGCCATCGAGGCGACGCAGCGGCGGGCCGAGCCCCGGACGCCGGAGGGAGAATCGACCCCTGCGTAGCGTTCGCGTACGGGCGCGGGATCGCTTCGACACCCACACGCCCAGACGCCCATACACAACTTGGCATCTGCACGAACGGCGTACGCCTTCGAAGTCGGTTCCCCGATCCATTCGTTTCTCATGCCTACGTTCAGCGACGCACTCGTCGATCGGCTCGCCCAGGCCGAGCAGGTGGTCGTGCTCACCGGAGCGGGCATCAGCGCCGAGAGCGGCATCCCCACCTTCCGCGACCCCGGCGGTCTCTGGGAGGAGTTTGACCCGCAGGAGCTGGCCAACGTGGAGGCGTTCCTCGACAATCCCGAGCTCGTGCAGGGCTGGTATCGGCACCGGCGCCAGGTGGTGGAGGAGGCCGCGCCGAACGCGGGGCACCGGGCCCTGGCGACCCTGGAAGCGCACGTGCCGGGGGTGGCCGTCGTTACTCAGAACGTGGACGACCTCCACAACCGCGCCGGGAGCAGCACCGTCATCGAGCTCCACGGCAACATCACGCACAACTACTGCATGGAGTGCGAGCGCGCGGCCGCCCCGGACACCGTCGACGCCGCTATCCAGGACGGCGAGCCCGCCCGGTGTCCGGACTGCGACGGGCTCATCCGCCCCGACGTCGTGTGGTTTGGCGAAATGCTTCCGCCCGACGCGATGGAGCAGGCCGACGCGGTTACCCACCGGGCGGATGTGTTCCTGAGCGTAGGGACGAGTGCCGTCGTGTATCCGGCTGCGCGCTTTCCGGTGACGGCGCGGGACCGGGGCGCCTACGTAGCGGAGATTAATCCGGACACGACCGGGGTCACCGATGAGGTCGACGAGTCGATTCGGGGGCCCGCCGGGGAGGTGCTGCCCGCCCTCGTTGACGCCGTGGCCGCTCGGCGCGAGGCGTAGCGCCGTCCGCCTCGCCGCTGCTCCACGCGGTCCTCTCCGGTGGAGGGGCGAGAGACGCCCGAGCATGACCGACAGCAGGGTTTTGCGCCGCGCTCTCACGTCCCCGTTCTCTCACTCTTGCCAGATTAAGCACAGGTCGTTTCTCTCGAATCCTGTCCTCCTCGAACGTACAATCGCCACCCCCGTGACCTTCGTCAATCCCCAACTACTGTGGCTGCTCCTGGTCGTGCCGGCGCTGGGCGCGTGGTCGTGGTGGCGCCAGCGGCGAGAGGGAGGGCTCCGCTACAGCGACGTGGGGCCGGCCCAGGTGGCCCCTGTCTCGTGGACCGTGCGCCTGCGGTGGGTGCCGACGGCGCTCTGGATGGGGGCCCTTGCGCTCGGGATCGTGGCCCTGGCCCGTCCCCAGACGCAGGACGTCCGGAAGACCCAAACGGCCAAGGGCATCGACATTATGCTGGTGCTCGATGCCTCCTCGTCGATGCGGGCCGAGGACTTTCAGCCCACCCGCTTCAAGGCGGCCCGCCAGGCGGCCGAGGCGTTCGTGGAGGGCCGCGTCTCCGACCGGGTCGGGCTCGTCGTGTTTGCCGCCAAGGCCTACACCCAGGTGCCCCTCACGCTCGACTATTCATTCCTCCGGCGGATGCTCGACGAGGTGGAGATTGGCGCCGTGGAGGACGGCACGGCCGTGGGCACGGCGCTGGCCACCGCCGTAAACCGGCTGAAGGACAGTGAGGCAGAGAGCACGGTCGCCATCCTGCTCACCGACGGCCGCAACAATCGGGGCGAGATCGACCCCCGAACGGCGGCCGAGGTGGCCGCCACGATGGGCGTGCGGGTCTACTCGATTGGGGTCGGCTCGTCGGAGGACGCCTCCGCGCAAACGGAGCCGATCCCGGACGAGCAGCAGAAGGGCGGCTCGGGCGTGGACGCGGAGATGCTCCGGGCCGTCTCTGCCTCCACCGGCGGCCAGTATTTCTCGGCCACGAACCGGGACGCGCTGGAGCGCATCTACACCGAGATCGATACCATGGAAGCCGCCCCGGTCGACGAGCGCATCTACACGGACCGGTCGGAGCAGTATCCCTGGTTTCTCGGCGGCGCACTCGGCTTTGTGCTCCTGGCGGTGTCCTTGTCGACCACCCTCTTCCGCCGTTTTCCGTGAATCCAGCGTGACGTAGAGGCCGTCCCGCCGGGATGGCTCTACTCCCCATTCCACACTCCGAATTCCAAATTCGAACATGGACTGGTTGCATCCGACGTACGCGTGGGCACTCCTGGCCGTCCCGGCGGCCTTGTGGCTGTACTGGCGCGCGGCTCAGGGACGACGCGCGGCCCGGGAGCGCTTTGGAGAGCCGGCGATCGTGCGGCAGCTTGCCCCGTCCCGCGGGCTGTCGGGGTCGTGGCGCCGCACGCTCAAGGCGGGCCTCGTGGTGGGGGGGATGCTCCTCGGGGCGATGGCTCTGATGGGACCCCGCTGGGGCACAGCGGTCCGCACCGTGGAGCGCCGCGGCGTCGACCTCGTGGTGGCCCTGGACATCTCGGCGTCGATGCGGGCCCGGGACGTGCCCCCGAGCCGTCTGCGGCGGGCGAAGAATGAGATCCGGGACCTGGTCGGCCGCCTCTCGGGCGACCGCGTGGGGCTGGTGCTCTTTGCCGGAAGCGGCTTCGTGCAGTGCCCTCTCACGACAGATTACGGCGCCTTCCGCCTCTTTCTCGACGCGGCCGCGCCCGATCAACTGTCGACGCCGGGCACCGACGTGACCGCGGCCCTCGACGCGGCCGTCCAGGCGTTCGGCGCGTCCCGCCCGTCCGCCGACTCGACGACCGCCTCGGAGGAACAGCGTCCCCGCGCGCTGCTGATCGTCTCGGACGGCGAGAACCACGTCGGCGACCTCGATGCGGCGCGGCAGCGGGCCGAAGAGGCCGGCATCACGCTCCTGACGGCGGGGACGGGCACCGACGAGGGCGCCCGGGTCCCGATCTACGAAAACGGGCGGCAAGTGGGCGTGAAGCGAAACCGCCAGGGAGAGGTCGTCCAGAGCCGCCTGAACGAAGAGGTCCTGACCCGCCTGGCCCAGTCGGGGGCCTATTTCCGGATTGGGGCCACCGCCAGTGCCCTGTCGGACGTGCCGGCGGCCCTCCGCCAGATCGGCACCTCGACGTACGAGGCGGAGCGGTTTGCCGACTACAAGGAGATGTACCAGTGGCCCCTGGCCGCGGCGCTGCTGCTGTTTGTCACCGCCCACCTGATTCCGGTGCGCAGGCAGGCGGACCCCTCGGCCGGGCTCTGGACTCGTCTCGGGATCGCTCACGAATCCGAATAAGGGACCGGTGTCGCTGGGAATCGAAGGGGCCGGCCGCCGGTACAATCCCCTGCACACACGTTGTTGAGCCGAATTCCGTCAATCTATGCTCGCGCGAGCGGTGCTCATTGCGCTCCTCTTCGGCCTGCTCGGCGATACGGGGCCGGAGAGCGGACGGGAGGGCAATGCCCTGTTCGAACAGGAGAAGTACGCCGCCGCCGAGGCTGCCTACCGAGAGGGCCTGAACGCGCGTGCCGACACGACCGGAGCCGTCTATGCGGGGCTCCAGAACAACCTCGGGCTGGCGCTCCATCGGCAGGGGCGCCTCGACGCCGCGCGGTCGGCCCTCGCCCGGGCCCGCCGCGCCGCCTCCAGCGACGCCGGACGCGTGCGGACGCTCTTCAACGCCGCCACCGTGGCGGCCGAGATGGGCGACCGGACCGTGGCGCTCCAAAATTACAAACAGGTGCTTCTCCTCCGTCCGGAGCACGAGGCCGCCCGGTTCAACTACGAGTATCTGAAGCGCCAGCAGGACGCCCGCTCCTCCTCCGAGCCGCCAGAGGTTGAGCCCTCCCCCTTCGCCCGCCGACTAAAGAAGAAGGCCGAGACCCTGGTGGCCCGCACGCAGTACACGACCGCCGCGGCCCTCCTGAAAAATGGGATGCGGAAGGACTCCACGGTGCGGGCGTACCGCGACTTCATGTCACGCATCGAAGAGATTGCCCAGATTGCCCGCTCAGAACCGTGACCTATACGCGCTGGATCGGCATTCTTAGCGCCCTGTTGCTCGTGCTGGGAGGCGCGCCGGCCGCGGCCCAGTCCTCGGCCGACGCCTTCTTCCACGACGCCGCGCAGCGGTACGTGACCGGCGACGTGGAGGCGGCCCGCCAGACCGTGACGCGGGGGCTCAAGGACTTCCCCTCGGACCCACGCCTGCAGGCCCTCCAGAAAAAGCTGAAGCAGACCGAAGAGAACCGGGAGGGCGGCCGTTCCTCGCAGCGCGGACCCCAGTCGCAGCAGCAGGGGGAGCCCTCGAAGCAGGGCCAGGAAGAGCGCTCGGAGACGTCTGGTCAGGAGACGCGTCCCCAGGCAGAGGAGGCCTCGGATCAGGAGTCGTCCCGCCGCACAGACGCGGGTTCCGCCGATGGGGCGTCGGGGGGCGAAGGGGCCGGGCAGGGAGGCAGTCGTGGGCGGAAGAAAGGGCCGGAACGCCAACGGGCGAATTCCCTGACACAGACGCAGGCGGCCCGCCTCCTCTCGGCGCTCGAGAACCAGGAGGAGAAGCTGCTCCGTGAGGTTCGGGGGCAGGTTCAGGAAGGGAGGAGTGTGGAGAAAGATTGGTAGCCGGACTCCGTGACCTCGGCCCGAACATTGCCAGAGTGGAAACGGTGCGTCGCACGCGTCCGAACCTCACAGCGGCCCGGCCCCTGAATAAGGAGGCACCCGTCCCCAGATGCAAAACAAAGTGAGCAGACCATGTCTGTCCGAGTCCTCGTCCTCCTCCTCGCGCTGAGTGTTGCGCTGGTGGGGTCCGCGTCTGCCCAGGACGCGTCGGTGCGCGTGACGGCCGAGGCAGAGCCCATGACGGCGACGGTGGGCGACCCGGTCGAGTTTACGGTGCGCGTAGAAGGCGTGCCGGCCACCGTTGTCCAGACGCCGGATCGTCCCTCCACCGTCAATCTGGAACCGCAGCGGCGGCGCCCCACGACGCAGCACACCCGAACGATGGACGACGGACGGCTCCGCCGGGACGTGACCTTCTCGTGGCGGTTTCGGCCGGAGGAGGCCGGGACCGCGCGCATTCAGCCCGTCTCCGTCGTCGTTCGGGGCGAGACGTACACGACGGGGACGATTCGGGTTCAGGTGACGTCGCCCTCGGAGGACGCCTCCACGCCGACCCTTTCCTACCCGGACGGCGCGTCGGGCGCGCCCCTGGACGAGCGCGACCTGTTCGTGCAGGCCGCTGCGACGACCGAGCGGGCCTACCAGAACGAGCAGGTCGTTGCCGAATACCGCCTGTTCTACCGGCCGGGCATCCGGCTCCGGCACAGCCGCCTGGCCGACTCGTGGGACGCCCCGGGCTTTTGGCGCGAGGAGCTCAGCGTGGCGTCCCGGCCCACCCCCCAGACGCAACGGCTCAACGGGCAGGCGTACAAAACCGTCGTGCTGAAGCGCGTAGCCCTGTTTCCCACCCGGCCCGGCACGCTCCGCGTCGATCCCCTCCGCATCGAGACGGAGGCCCAGGGCACGATGCGGATGGGGGAGGGAGAAGCGGCCCTGCGAGGCCGCTTCCAACCGGTGCGGCTCGCCTCCCAGCGCCTCTCGTTGCGGGTGCGCCCACTGCCTCCGTCGGCCCCGGCGTCGTTCAACGGGGCCGTGGGCCAGTTTTCGATGACGACCCGCATGGACACAGATAGTGCGACGGTGGGCGGCTCGGTCCCCCTCACGGTTCGGATCGAGGGAACGGGCAACCTGACGACGCTTTCGCCGCCGGGCCTGGATTCCTCCTCGGCCATCGAGGTGTACGAGCCGACCGTCGAGTCCGACATTGAGCGCAGCGGGCGGCAGCTTCGCGGCTCCAAGACCTTTACCTACCCCCTCGTCCCTCGGGCCAGCGGGCGCCATGCCCTTCCCCCGGTCGTGTTTTCGTATTTTGATCCCGAGGCGGGGCGGTACGAGACGCTCCGCGCTCGGGAGCGAACGCTGCACGTGTCGGGCGAGGCGTCGCCGCAGTCTCGGCAGCTGTCGGGACGGACGGGCGACGGCCTGCCGGTGGGCGACGTGGCGGCTTTGATGTCGGCGGACGAGGCCCGATGGGCCCGGACCGATCGGCGCCCGCTGTACCGGCGGCCGTGGGCCTACCTGGTCTTGCTCCTTCCCATCCTGGGAGCGGGGGGTGCAATCGTGTATCGGCGTCGACGGCAGGGGGGCGAACCGACGAGCCGTTCATCATCGGATCCGTCCCGCGACCCGGCGCAGACGCAGCTCCGGGCGGCCCGCCGTCACCTCGCGAACGGGGACGACGCGGCGTTCTACGATGCCGTCGCGCAGGCCCTCCGCACCTCCCTCGGCGGGCGGCTGGGACTGAGCGAGACGCCTCGGGTGCGGGCGGACCTCGACCGGCCCCTTGCCCGCCACGACGTGCCGGAAGCGCTCCGGACCCGACTCTACGAGCTCCTCGATCGCTGCGACGAGGGGCAGTACGCCCCGGGGCCGTCCCGCAGCGACGGCACGGACGATCTCCTCGGCGAAGCCAAAGCCGTCCTCCACCGGTTCGACGAGCACCTCCCGCCTCCGACGAGTCCCCCCAACACGTCGTAGTTCCCCTTCGCCGCCGTCTTCCGTCCCCCCACCAGCTCGCAGTGCGTCCCGTGCGTTCGCTCCAGATCTCATTCCCTCGGCTTGTCCTCCTCCTCGGGGGACTCGGGCTGCTCACTGCTCCGCTCAGGGCGCAGCCGGACCGTCTTCTCCGCCGCTTCGAGGCGGCCAACGAGGCGTATGCCCAGGGCGAGTACGAGCAGGCCGTGGACGGCTACCGCGCCATTCTCGATTCCGGCTTCGCGAGCGCGGCCCTCTACCACAACCTGGGCAACACGTACGTTCGTCTCGACCGCGTGGGGCCGGCCGTCTGGGCCTACGAGCGAGCGCGTCAGCTCCGCCCCGATGATCCCCGTCTTGGGCACAACCTGGAATACGTTCGACGCCGGGCCGGGCTCCCCCAGATTGAACTGCCGCCGCGCGGCCTTGCCGCCCTCGTGGGGGGCTGGTCGCCCCTGCTTCTGTTCGGCATCGGAGTGCTGGTGCTCGGCGCTGGGCTCCTCGGGGCCGTGTTCAGGGCCGAGCCGAACCAGGGGCTGGCGTGGCGCTCCCCGGTGGCGGGTGCGGCCGTCGGGGGGGGGCTGGTGCTCGTCGCCGTGGCGCTGGGGACCTCCTACGTCCAGGCCCACGAGCGCCGCGCCGTCGTGATGCCCGCGTCCGTGCCGCTCCGGACGGCCCCTGACGACACGGCGGTGCCCGACACGACGATTGAGGCGGGCACGATGCTGGAGATTCGAGTCCAGAAGGAGAATTGGATCCGCGTGCGGCTGCGGGACCGGACCGATGGGTGGGTGCCGGCCGGGGCAGTAGGCAGCGTGTAGGCCGTCTGCCCCGTGGTGCGGCGCCGCGAGGTTTCCATGAGGAACTCGCGTCGAACTGTCCAGACGAGGGCAATCCCGAGCTTTTCCCCGCCCCCACGAGTCCAGTGTGGCAGACACGGCCATCGCATCAATCGCGATACACGATCTGAGCGTTTGATCTGCTCCCGTTCTCCACCCGGAACGTCCGCTTCGCTCCCAGTTCCGGGCTATTTGATCCTCGGTCTCCTTCGGAGACGAACGGATTTTCGTGCCGACAGCCGTCGGCACTGAAGAGGACGTAGCCCGGGACCGCTCGCGTCCCGGGCGAACTGGAAAACCACTCATGCGATTGCCGTGGTGTGGCGGGCGGCGGAGCGAACCTTCCCGGTGCAAGCCGTACGATATACCGTTGCGGAAAAGAAGCCCGTGTCGCCGGGCCCCGATTCCGTATAAGGAAACTGGGCTGGACCTCGCGGGGTGCTCGCGACGAATCCCGATGTTCGTCCGTGGACCCGGGTAGATCCTTCGGCGATCCCACCGGGGACGAGATTCATCTCCAGGGGTGCGGTCCCGACAGTTTCGACTCGATCCGACCAACCAGGGAGTGTCCGTACCACACCAATGACAACCAACTTTTACGCGCCCCCCTCCGCCATTCGGGGCCGCCGCGTCGTGCTGCCTGAGGACGAGGCCCGGCACCTGCGCACGGTCCTGCGGGGGGACGAGGGCGACGAGGCCGTCGTGGTCGATGGGGAAGGGGGCTGGTACCGTGTGCAAATCGACCACCTGACCTCCGAGCAGGGGGTGGGCACGATCGTGGAGCGCCGCGAGAGCGTTGGGGAGCCGGAGATCGACGTGACGGTTGCCCTTGGGCTCCTCAAGAAGCGATCTCGCTTCGAGACGTTCGTAGAGAAGGCCGTTGAGCTGGGCGTGCGGCGCATCGTGCCACTCCATACGCAACGGACCGAGCGCGAATCGGTCCGCGAAGAGCGGCTCCGCAGCGTCATGGTGGCCGCGATGAAGCAGTGCCGTCGCAGCTGGCTGCCGCCCCTTTCGCCCCCCCAGTCGCCCGAGGCCTTGGTCGCAGCGTCGGAGGCGGACTTGGGCCTGGTGTGTCACGCCGGGGACGAGGCCGTCCCGCTCCGGCAGGCGGTGGACGAGGCGGGCGCGCTCTCATCGGCCCTCGTCCTCGTTGGGCCGGAGGGGGGCTTTTCGGACTCGGAGGTGGAGGCCGCCGTGGGGATGGGATGCCCCGTCGTGTCCCTCGGGGGGCGTCGGCTTCGCGCCGAGACCGCGGGCCTTGCGGCGTTGAATGCGGTGGTCGGTTCCGCGGCGGCGGGCCGGCCCCCAGAGACTGAGGGGCAGGAGGGTCCGCTCTCCATGCGGGATGGATGAAAACCTGGTTGCAGAGGAGCACAGCCTCCGACGGCTCGTAGCCTGGGACGTAATTCGTGACCCGCAAAACGTGAGGCGTGATCGCAGGCACTTTTTCTCACGCACCACGGGTTACTCATCACGTCTCCTCGGCACCAGTGACTCCACCGGACCCCTCCAAGCTGCACGCCCCCGATGGCCGACTTGACCGAAACCGAACTCTCGTCCGAACAGCTCGTCGATGGGGTGTTGCTGAAGGTGTTCCGCGACGAGGTGCGGCTGCCCGACGACGCCACGTCCGTCCGCGAGTGGATCGACCACCCGGGCGCTGCCGCGATCGTGCCGATCTTCGAGGATGGACGCACGCTCCTCGTCCGGCAGTTTCGCTACCCGCCCCGGCGCACCTTTCTGGAGGTGCCGGCCGGGAAGCTCGACGAGCCCGACGGGGATTCCGAAAGCTTTCGGGACGTGGCGAGACGGGAGTTGGAGGAGGAGACGGGAGTCCGGGCCGCCCGGTTCGAGCACGTGGGGGTCGCCTACCCATGCATCGGCTACAGCAGCGAACGCATCCATGTGTTCACCGCGCACGATCTCGAGCGGGGAACGCAGTCCCTCACGGAAGGCGAATTCGTGGAGGTCGTCGAAATGGCGTTCGACGAGGCCCTTGCCCGGGCGCAGCGCGGAGACCTAAAAGACATGAAAACGATCACCGCCCTGGTGTACGCGGCGGCCCACGCGAACGAAACCTCTTTCCCCTCGTAGCTTACCAAGTCACAAGCCAAAGCATTGGTCGGGCACATTGCCCCGCCGCACCTGTAGCCTCACACGAGCAAGTCCTTTTCGGAAAAGCGGACGGATAGACATGTTTTCCTTCATGGTCGTCATCATCGCTCTGATCGCGGCCGTCATGATCTTGGTCATCCTGATGCAGAGTGGCCAGGGACAAGGCCTGTCCGGCATTGCCTCCGGCGGGGCCACCCGGCAGGTGCTCGGCACGCGGCAGGCGCCCGACATGCTCGAAAAAGCGACCTGGACCCTCGCCGCCATCTTCATCTCGCTCTGCGTGATCACCAACTTCTTCATCGACCGCGGAGAGCAGGAGAGTGTGATTCAGAATCGAGCGGCAGAGGGCCAGACGGAGCAGCAGGGCGCTCCGGCGCCCGGCCAGCAAGGCGGGGAGCCCGCACCGCTTCCCGGCGGTGGACAGGGAGGCGGGCAAGGCGGTGGAAGTCAGGGCGGAGGCACCACGCCGCAACCGCAAGGATCGGGTGGAGGCGGAAACTAAGTCAAATCCCTTCCTCTGGACACGACATCTTTCGTGGATGCTCTGAGTGGCGAGGCGTCGTTGGGCGCCTCGCCTTTTTCTGTGGCCCCCTGGTGATTGTAGGTTGAGAACCTGTTCGGCGAGACATCTGCGGCCACCCCGGGGAGTACTCGGTCGCAGCCCGGGGACTACTCGGTCGCTTTGCTC
>CAZRPQ010000008.1:0-18285 GCA_964601725.1 uncultured Salinivenus sp.
TCCACCCTTCCACCCCGACATCGGCGCACGTTCGAAATTTCGATCTGTCGTCCCTACTTTGGGTCCGCTCGCAATCGTTGCATAGCGACGAGGCGTCGATGTCTGACCAAAATGTTGAGCTCTCGCGCGCCCAGTGGGGCTCGCGCTTCGGATTTTTGATGGCCATGCTCGGGGCCATGGTGGGGGCCGGCAACATCTGGCGGTTTCCGTATGTCCTGGGCGAAAACGGGGGCGGGGCGTTCGTCCTTGCCTACTTTGTGCTCCTGCTCGTGCTGGCCATCCCCGGCCTCATCGCCGAGGTGGGCTTCGGGCGGTACGCCGGACAGGGCGTCATCGGCGCCTTCCGGAAGGTCGCCACGTCGCGGGGCCTGGTGGGGCTCGGCGTGGTGGTGCTGGTCGTGAACGTGGCACTGATGTCGTACTACGCCCCCGTGGTGGGGTGGACCCTGTACTACGGCGTGCACTCGCTCCTTCTCACGTTCACGTCGGCCGGGTTTGCCCCGGAGGCGTTCTGGGAGAGCTTCCGCGCCAGCGCCGGGCTGTCGATTGGCACCCACACGGCTGTCATGGCCCTGGTCGCGGCGGTGCTGTACCTCGGCATCCGCCGCGGCGTCGAGCGGCTCGTGATCTACGCGGTGCCGGGGCTCGTCCTCGCCCTCGTGGCGATCACGGTTCGGGCGCTCACCCTGGAGGGGGCGGCCGATGGACTCGCGTTTACGTTCGGCGTCGACTGGAGCAAGCTGGCGCTGGGGCAGACCTGGGTCACGGCCCTCGGCCAGGTGCTCTTCTCCACGGGCCTGGGGTGGGGCATTGCCCTCACTGTGGGCAGCTACCTGCCCGACTACGACGACATTCCCATCGGCGGCGGGGTCTTCACGGTGATCGGCAATTCGAGCATCGGCATTCTCGCGGCCTTCGCCATCTTCCCGATCGTCTTCGCGTTCGACCTCGATCCGGCCTCCGGGGCCAGCCTCACGTTCGTGTCGCTGCCGCAGGTTTTTCCCCAAATGACAGGCGGCGCGCTGTGGGCCATCCTGTTCTTCGTCGGCTTCTTCTTCGCGGCGTTCACCTCCGCCATCCTAATTACGGAGGTCAGCGTGACAACCCTGGCGGAAGAGACGGCGCTCAGCCGCGAGCAGACCGTGATCGGAGTGTGCGGGGGCATCTGGCTCCTCGGCATTCCCAGTGCCTACTGGCCGGACGTTCTCGGCTTTCTCGACTTCGTCTTCGGCAACTTCGGCCTCCCGCTCGCCACCCTCGCCATCATCGGCGCCATCGGCTGGGCCATGGGGCCGGGCCAGTTTCGTGATCTGGGACCCGAGAAGCTCCGAGTGCTGGAAATCAACCGCAATTCCGGCCTCTACGTCGGCCCAGCGTGGAATCCGGTCGTGCAGTATGTCATCCCGCTCGTGATGCTCTTCATCGTCGGGAACTACGCCTGGACCGATTTCGGCTCCGCACGGATGGTTGGGGGCGTGGCCGTCTTCGTGGGCGTGCCCGTCTTCGGCTATGCGCTCATGTCGTACCTGGAAGGCCGCCGCGGCATTCTTTCGAACGAAAAGTCTCGCTGACCCGTCCCTCCAGGCCGCATTTTGCAAATCGATTGCCGGGGCGACACCCGTCGTTCCGAAGACGGTCTCTGACGTCTAACATTTTAACGTTCGGTCGCACTTCAATGCTGTGAGTTGACTGAGGAAACGCTGCCTCGACGTGTGACGACCGCGGACGGCGGACGGCAGACCGCCGATGAACGCCGAGAAACGGCCGTCTGCGGTCCGCCGTCGGTCGTCTTTCCCAAAGTCGGCGCACCCCGGAGATGCCAGCTCACAGACTTGAAATGCCACCCAACGTTTTACGTTGAGACTTTTGAGGACAAAAAAGGCTCGAACATCAGCAGATAGGCGGAGGTTTATCACGACAGTACGATTCAGAAACGCGACAACCATGCTTGGACTCTCCCTTGACGTGTGGGCCACGATGCTGTTTTGCATCCTCGCCTTCTTCGGCGTGGCCGTCTGGACGCTCATCTACACGCTCCGGCAGGAGGAGAAAAAGCTCGCGCTGTTCAAGACCGAGGAGGACCTCGACACGTACTCGCCCCGAGCCCTGCGCGACCTCCGGCGCTGGATCGAGGCGCATCCGGACCCGACCCATCCGGACGTGAACGAGGCCCGGGCCCTCCACAACGACTGCATCGAGACCCTGGAGACGACAGACCGCCACTTCTACGCCTGGTCGGCGTCGGACATCGACCGGCTTGAACCGCTCTGATGCCCCTCCGGGATGGGATCTGAACTGCGTGAAGACCCGTGCCGTCCGCTCATTCCGGCAGACAGGGCTCCGGACCCATCGGGCGCACGGGCACTCTCCAGGTCGGGGAACCGGCCCCGGATGGAGGCTGGAGCGGCGGGCGTCAGGAATTCAGCATTTCGCGGACCTCGGGCGCGCTCTCCAAAGCATCGGCGGACGCCTGGCCCTGCCTTGCGTCGTCGGACGCGTCCTGGAGGCGACCAATCAATTCATCGGTGACGTTGGCGTAGTCGATGGCCCCCCGAGAACTCGGATCACGTTCGAACACTGTCGTCTCTTCGTCCTGCGACTTCGCCAGTGACGTGCTGGTGCGGACGGCGCTCTCCAGCACCATGTCTCCATATTTCTCCCGAATGTACTCCCGGTAGGTCCTGTGCATCCGCTTCCGGGCGTCCACCTGCGTGAAGAGGAACTGGCGGCTTTTCAGGAGGGGATTCAGCTTGTCCTCGACGAGCTGCGTGGTCTGGTAGGTCTGCTCGCATCCCACCACAGACTGGTACTCGGGCAGCACGGGAATGAGCACGTGCTGGCTGGCGACGAGCGCGTTGAGGCTGTAAACGGTGACGGCGGCGGCCGTGTCGAAGAGCACAAGATCGTACGCCCAGTCCGAGGCCTGCAGGGCCTCCCGCACCCACAGGACGTCGGTGGGCTTGTTCAGGTCCCGCATGCGCCGGGTGAGGGTGTTGGACGAGGGGAGGAGGTCGAACCCGCCGGTTTCCCGGACCTGGACCTGCGTCGGGTCGGCCTCAGGGTCAAAGAAGGCCGCTGCCGACTGCTCCGGCTCCGGTTCCGGGAGCCCCATCGTCCGCGTGAGAAAGCCCTGCGGATCGAGATCAATGACGAGCGTGCGCCATCCCGACAGGCCCAGCGCCGCCGCGATGTGAATGGCCGTCGTCGTTTTGCCGGTCCCACCCTTGTGGTTGCAAACAGACAAGACGGTCATAGCAGAACGTCCCGGTGAGGAGCAAAGAGGGAACAAAAGTAGCCGCTTTTGGAATCGGTGTCAACTTTTGGCAGAGAAGTCGTGTCCTACTTTTGGTCGCTCTTCTGTAGCATCCTGCAAGTACCGCCACGGAAAACAGCATCTACGGAGTAGGACCGCATGGCGAGCGATTGCGGCCCCACTCCCCGCGTGGAACCGGAATTCTGGAAGAAATAGGCCCGCGGAATTTCGACGAATGCAGGACGTTGACGACCTCTGAATCGTTCTGCACGCGCGATTTTGGTTTTCCAGGCCCAATCTTGTGGCCCAACGGAGTCCCAGACGGGCGAGTGCGGGATGAACGCCGGGGGGGTCGGATGCGTGTTTTGAAGTATTTTCACTGTTCTACTTAACGTGTGATTGCCCTGGGAAGGCCCCGTTGCGTTTCGGGGCAGACGTTCTGTATTATTGCAGTGCACCCTTCCTCTTGAACTCTCATGCTCCGACTCTTCGATTATGGATGCCCCCGACGCTTGGACGACGGCCCACGATCTTGCGATTGTGTACATTGCTCTCGCCTACGGCACCGACCACGACCTCAGCGACAGTGAGCTCCGGGTCCTGACGGAGGCCCTTCAGGCGTGGGAGGATCAGGAGGACCCCACCGTCCAAGAGGTCATCGTAGAGGCCGCAACGGTCTTCGTCGAAGGGAATGCTGAGGCGGAGGTTCGTCAGGCTCTGCGGGAGCTCCGATCTGTGCTCTCCCCGCAGGAGCGGCGGAACACGGTGCGACACCTGATCCGCATTGCCGAGGCCGACGGCGTGTTGCTGGAGCGGGAGCAGGGGTTCATTCACACCCTGGCGGAGGCCTGGTCGCTCAAAGACCTCAGCGAAGGGCTTCTCGAAGACACCTCCGCAGTCGTGCAGCGCCGGGGCGAGAACTGGGGGCTCATTCACGAGCTGGCCTTCCTCTACATTCTCGTGGGGCACAGTGCCGGGGAGGAGCTCTCGCCGGACACGATCGATGTGATGGCGGATCGATTGCAGGAGTGGCAGCCCGAGCTCTCCGAGGAACAGGTGCGCGAGGTCGTGCGTCGCGCCCTCCAGGTGTACGCCGACCAGCCCGAGGAGGATCTCATCCACGACTCTGTGGAGACCCTGAAGGAGGTCCTTCCCACCACACAGCGACTCACGGTGCTCGACGATCTCCACACGGTGGCCCAGGCGGACGGCGCAATCACGCGCAACGAGCGCCAACTCATCCAGTCTCTCGCGCAAGCCTGGGACGTGAACGTGCGCATGAATGGACGTGGCGAGTAGGGGTCCGGCGTTCGGGGTCCTGGGCACTAAGGCCTGAACCCAGCCGGACGTGCGGCCCTCACGCTCATCCAGTTCCAGAAGAAGACGGGAACGGGATCAGGAAGACGCATCCGTATCGGCGTCGGACGGGGAGGGGTCGCTGGGAGGCCCGTCCGTGTAGTCGGGAACCTGTCGACCGCGGCCCTGCCAGTTTCCGTCCGAGGAGGGGCTTCCCGGCTCAGAGGAAGGGTTGGGTGGGGCGTTGGGGCCGCCGGGGCGTGGTCCGCCAAAGGCGCCGAACTGCACCTGCATCGTGCCCCGTTCCATCTTGCGCTGGAACCAACGCATCACGAACCGTCGAAGGTAGGTGCGGGTGAAGGGAATGAGCCCAACAAATCCAACCATGTCCGTCAGAATGCCCGGGGTAATGAGCAGAGCGCCCGCAACGAGGATAATGACCCCGTCCGCGAGTTCGGCGCCGGGCAGATCGCCGGCCTGAAGGCGATCGTTGAGCTTGCCCCAGGTAGAAAGCCCCTCGCGGCGGGCCAGCTGGCTGCCCACGATGCCGGTTACGATGATGAGCCCCACCGTCGGCCAAAATCCGATGACTTGGTCCACCTGAATGAGGAGGGCCAACTCAACCGCGGGGGTGAGCAAGAAGAGAAGAATAAGGCGACCTATCATGGGGGCAGCCTCGTAGGACAAGCCGCTGAAAGCAGGACGGATCGTTGACCGTCCGTCGAACACTCAACGTAGGCAAATCCGCCGAGCCTTCTCCGGTTCCGTCAGAGAGCGAGGCGCCGGGGCAATCGTATGTCGAACGTTTCCTTAGAGGGGGGGAGGCTCTTGTGCCTCTGATCGACGAAGCTGCCGGGAACGCGCGGAGGAGAAGGAACGTGGGGCACGGGCCGAACGCTTTCGGCCCTGGATGAGATTGAAATCAGACAGCGAAGACCAAGCTGCGATTGCCGTGGGTGGGGCTCGTGCGCCGGGCACACAGTGTCCGTCTGTGGGGGGGCGTCTGTGGAGGGCCGGCCTCAGTTCCTGCTCACGTGCCGTTGCGTTCGACGAAGTATTTCTCTTCGTGAATGGCGTCCTCCGAAAAGCCGGCCCGGCGGAGAATCCCCTGCGCCTTCTCGATCATCTGGGGATGACCGCAGGTGTAGGCGGCGGTGTCGCCCGGCACAAACGGGGCCGCGTCCAGGTGCTTTCGCAGCACGTCTTCAACCCGTCCATGCTCTCCGTCCCAGTCCGGATCCTCCCAGGGACGACTCACGGTCGGCACGTACTCGAACCAGTCGAACTGCTGGGCGAGGCTCGTCAGCTCGTCGAGATACGTGCCCAGCTCCCACGAGCGACTCGCGCCGTGCAGGACCAGCATGGGCCGGGGCGCATCGAGGGCACCGGTCCGCAGGGCCCGCAACTGATCGCGGACGATGCTGACGTAGGGACCCACGCCGGTCACCGTGGCCGCCATGAGGTGGTGGGTGCAACTGGGGTCGAGGGTGAACCGGCCCACAATTTTCTTGCGCATCCAGACCTCCGCGCCCCGATCCAGGTCCCAGAGCTTGGATGTCAGGGCGCCCTCCTCGACCCGCTCGATGAAGAACTCCAGCTCCGTGGAGCCCGGGGCCGAGGCGACCGAGTAGGGGCGGAGGAGCGGACGATCGTCGGCCTCGTCCTTCAGCCCCAGCGTGGCGTACTGCCCGGGCGTGAAATCGACGGGCTCGTCGGCTCGGAGGTGGAAAACGGCCAGGTCCTCGGAAAAATCAACCCGCTCGAGCAGAGTGAGTTGACTGTACTGCGAGGCGTTCATCGACGTGCTTCAGCTTCGTGCGAAAACTAAGCGCGGCCTCTCCCCCAGACACTGCAGCGAGCATGAACGCTCGCTCCGACGCGTCCACAGAGAGGCGTCAAGGCACAGCACACATGCTACCGGCGGCCACCGGTCTAGTTTTGTCCAGACGACCTCCAGACCCCCCTCAGGTCCAAAATGCCGTTACATGTCGTCGAGCAACCGCTCGATGAGATCGACCGACGAAACGTCGTCCGCCTCGGCGTTGAAGCTGGGCACGATGCGGTGCCGGAGGACGGGGACGGCCATCCGGCGGAGGTCCTCCTCGACGGGGGTCATGCGCCCATCCAGGGCGGCGAGGGTCTTGCCCCCAAGGACGAGGTACTGCGACGCCCTCGGCCCGGCCCCGTAGCTTAGATAGTTGTTGATAAAGTCAGGGGCGGAGTCGGACTCGGGACGGGTTCGGGTTACCAGTTCCACCGCGGACTCGATGACGTTGTCGGCCACCGGAATCTGCTGAACGAAGTCCTGGTAGGTCTGCAGCTCATCGGCCGTCATGACCGGGCTCACGTCGGCGAGGGGGCCGGAGGTGGTGCTCCGAACCACCTCGGCTTCCTCGTCGAACGAGGGATAATCCAGCCACAGGTTCAGCATGAAGCGATCGAGCTGGGCTTCGGGCAGGGGGTAGGTGCCTTCCTGCTCGATGGGGTTTTGCGTGGCGAGGACGAAGAAGGGGTCGCCAAGCGTGTGCGTCTCGCCCGCTGCGGTGACGTGTTGCTCCTGCATGGCTTCGAGCAGGGCGGCCTGGGTCTTCGGGGGCGTGCGATTGATCTCATCGGCCAGGATGACGTTGGCGAAAATGGGACCGGCCGCAAACTCGAAGTTGCGATTGCCCCCCCGGCCCTCCTGAATGATCTCTGTGCCCGTGATGTCGCTGGGCATGAGGTCCGGGGTGAACTGGATGCGGCTAAATTCCAGGTCGAGCACCCCGGCGAGGGTCCGCACGAGGAGCGTCTTGGCGAGGCCGGGCACTCCAATCAGGAGGGTATGTCCCCGGGCCATGAGGCAGACCACCACCATCTCGATGATGTCCTCCTGCCCGACGATGACCTTGCCAATTTCGTCGCGGAGGCGATCGTAGGCCTCACTGAGCTCGTCGAGCGTTTCTGGATCCTGGGGGGGAGACGTAGAAGAGGGCATAGGGGTGGGGCGGTCTCAGAGCGAGGGGGAGTCCGTCGTGTCGGTCGGGGCGGCCCGTGGGGCAAAGGAGGCGGGCGAAGGCTCAGCGGCGCCGCATCGCTGTCAGTTCTGACTTGGAGATGCGGATGTCCACGTAGATCTCCTTCCGGAGCTGATTGGTCCACTCGCGCATCTTCCGGTTTCGCTTGTCACGAAGGGCGAATTTTCGAATGCGCTCGTAGTCTTTTTCGAGGTTTATGTCGTGGGCGGGCACGCGACGTTCGAGACGGACGATGTGGTAGGCTTCATCCCCGTTCAGCAGCTTCACCTTGGTGGGGGTGCTGATCTCTCCAGGGTCCAACGTCTGAAGAGTGCGGGTCCAGGAGGGACCCAGCGCGTCGATTACGAGGTCGCGTGTGCCGGATTCCGGATCGGTCACGTGGCCTCCATTCTCGGCCGTTCGCTCATCCTCCGAGTGGCGGCGCGCCATCCGTTCGAAAGAGACGTCTTCCTTGTTGAGAAGGGTGTCGCGGACGGCACTCAGGTACTCTTTGGCCCGGCTCCCGCTTGGCGACTCGGCCTTGATGAGAATGTGATTGAGGTCGACGGTGCTTCCATCTTTCGAATTGACGCGGAGAATGTGGTAGCCATTCTGGCTCTCGTTGTAGAAGACCTGAGAGACGTTGCCGACCGGCGTGCGCGAGGCCACCGCGGCAAACTCGGGGACGAGGTCGTTGAGGTTCACGTCGGTGAGGGCGCCTCCCGACGAGGCGGCCCCACTGGCATCCGAGAATTGACGGGCCATGGCTTCAAAGGACGCGCCCCCATTGACGATGGAGTCGCGGAGGGAGGTAATCAAGGACTCTGCTTCCTGTTGGGCCGTCTTCGTGGGCTTCGGGTACCGCACGATGTGGGAGAGCCGAGCGGTCTTCGGGATCGGCTGAAGCGAATCCTGCGGAATCTCCTCGAACCACTGCCGGACCTCGCTGGGCGTGATGTTGATGTCCTGCATTTGCTTCCGCCTCAGCTTTTGTGCCAGAATCTGTCCCCGAAGGTCTTGCCGAAACTGTTCCTTGATTTCGAGGATGCTCTTGCCGTAGGTCTTTTCCAGCTGTTTCTCGCCTCCGGCTCGCTGCTTCCATCTCTCAATTCGGCGATTGAGCTGGGTGGTAACCTGCTGGTCCGACACGGTGATGGTCGTGTCACGTCGGGCCTTCTCGGCCAAAAGCTTCTGATCGACCAACTGCTGAAGGCCATCCATCCACAGATCGTGGGAGTAGGCCACCTGTTGCTGGCGGGTCTGTTGGCGGACGAACTGGTCGACCTCGGACTTCAAGATGATGTTATCGCCGACGACGGCCGCGATGCGATCCACCACCTGGCCGTTTTGAGCATGCGCGGGGGGCGCGGCCAGGCCTGCAACCAGGCCTGTGAGAAGCATCAGGGCCCCGAGCAGCGAGCCCCCGATGGGGGAAGAACAAAAACGGAGGGAGGGAAGAAGACGGCGCATGCGGGAAAAACTCGTGTTCGAAAAACGATGAGCGAGCCGAAAACCGATGAGCAGGCCTCAGCGGGGACGGGGAATTAGGGCGTTTCGAGCGTACCGGCGGCCCGCGCTTTGCTACGGAGGCGTTCAACCTCGTGTGCATACATCTGTTTCCGGGCGCGAATTCGGAGGCGGCGGCGGATTTCGGGTTCGACCCACTGGGGCTTCGGATTTGCCCCCTCTGGAATCCGGCGATCGAGCCGTAGCACGTGGTACCGATCGTCGCCATTCACGACCGGGGCAGTGTCTCCGGGCTCCAGGGAACTGAGTTCCTCTTGGAGCGCCGGAAGCTGCTCGCCCAACTGGCTTTCGGGCAGGTAGCGTTGGGACAACCGGCGGGCCTGAGCGGTGTCTGCGGCGTGCTCCCGCACGAGCCGATTCCAGGCCGAATCGGACTGAACCGGGAGGGTGCGAAGGGCCTGTCGCACTGTCTTTGCCGCCGCTCGGCGATCTGTGGCCACGTACCGGACGCTCACGTAGGGTTCGCGGAGGCGAAGTTGCTCCGTGTGCCGCTCGAAATAGGTTTGCACTTCTTCCTCGGAGGGCGCCAGGTCGACCTCCTCGAAAAGCCGATTTTTTGCGGCCCCGACGAGGATTGAGCGCCGCTGTCGCTCCAATTTTTGCTGAACCTCCTCGACGGATTCGAGGTTCAGCCGCTTGGCCTCCCGGTACAGGAGGGTGCGCGTGATCCACTGATCGATGACCTGTTGCCGGGCCTTCGTCGTGTCGCGGGCGGGGCCCATGCCGGCGAGCTTGCGATCGAGGTCCTCCTGAGTCAGGTAGTGTGAGCCCACGCGGGCCACGTATGATGAAGGGGGGGCTTCCGACTGACACCCGGTCCCGAGGGCGAGAACGAGGAGTCCCCCGACGAGGAGAGCCAGGCGGCAGGCATCAATGGAGCGGCTCGGGAAGCGCAAGGGTTGAGGGGAGGGTCGAACAGGGAAAATCGAGGGTCGAGTCGAGGGGGACGGAGATCCTCATTATTCCAGGCGTCACGCCCGGAGAACCGGTACGCAGTAGACATACGCAATACACACTCCGATTCGTATTCTCCCTCCGCCTGAAAGATCGTGACGGCTATTGGGCAGGCGACGGACCCTTGACTGGCGGGCGAAGGCGTTCCGGATACGTTTCGGCGGTGTATCGATCGCGCAGCCGCCGGATCACCTTCTGCTCGTATGCCTGCTGGTACTCCTGGATGATGCTACTCCGCGCTTCCTCAAAGGTTTTTGTCCGAGGCGGGAGGCGCGTGTCGCGGATCATCAAGAGCCACTCGTCGTCCTGGGCCGTCGGCCCGACCGATGCAGAGTCGTCGATGGAACGGACCGATTGGTAAACCTCGGCGGAGCGGTCCGTGACGAACACGGTGTCGGCGGAGACGAGTGAGTCCCCGGCGGCGGCGTCCATGGTAGCTCTGAGCGGCCGACCTGCCTCGTGGGCCTTCTGGTAGGAGTGGAGCAGGGAATCGGACGGGGCGCGGAGAACGAGGGTTCGGACGCGCTCGGGGAACCGGTACTGATCCTTGTGCTGCCGGTAGGTGGCCCGGAGGCCTGCTGTATCCCGCGCGGCGGCCGTCCAGACGGAGTCTTGCATGTAGCGGAAGAGCAGCGCCCCTTCGCGGTATTTTTTTATCTCCTGGGCCAGGGAGGGGTCGCGTTGGGTCCGGCGCGTGACGGCGTACTGAATTGCTTTTTCGTTCAGGAAGGAGTCGGTGAGCTCCCCAATCGTCATCTGTGCCCCGCCGTCGGTCTGAGTCAGGTGATGCCTCATCTGTCCCAGCGTGTAGGTGGAGTCTCCCAGGGTCGCCACGGGAAGAGAGGTCGCTGCGGCGGAGTCGGTGAGGGAGAGGAGGGGGCGGGCCAGGGAGTCGACGGAGGAGGCGCCGACCGCTTCGAGAAGGCGGGTGGTGTCCACCGTGACCCCTTCCGCTGCGCGCACGTCCTCGGCAAGCGTGGTCTTGCGACGCTTTACCCGGGGCTGTCCAGATACTTTGTTCTTCAGGGCGTCGTAGGCCTCGTCGAAGGATTTTTGGTCCTGGCGGTCGGTAAGCTTAAGCAGATGGTGGCCGAATCGGCTCTGGACGACGCCCGATACGGAGCCTACGCTGTCGAGGTTGGCCACCGCCGCGCGGAGGCTGGACGGAAGGCCCTGCGGTTTGACTTGCCCGAGGGATCCGCCCTTCGGGGCCGACTTGCGATGCTGCGAGTGCTTTTTGGCTGCGTCCGAGAACGAGATCTCGCCATCCACGATCTTCGTCCGGAGGGAGTCGAGGTACTGTCGGGCCCCGCCGGATTCCCCCCTCGATCGACGCAGAATGTGGGCGAGACGGACGGGGGGCTGAGCGAGACGCCGGTCGTGCACCTTGAGAATGTGGTAGCCGTACTTCGTGCGAAACACGTCACTGATCTCCCCCGGATCGAGCGCATACATCCGTCGCTCAAACGACGCGACAATCTGCCCGGCTCGAATGTAGCCCAGGCGCCCCCGGTATCCGCGACTGCCCTGCTTCCGGGCGGAGGGATCGTCGGAGTTGCGGAAGGCAAGGTCGGCGAAGGGGACGCCTTGATCGAGCGAGTCCGCAATCTTCTGAATCGTGCGGTAGGCCGATGCGGTGTCCTGGCCCGAGCGCGTGCGGATGAGAATGTGGCTCACGTCGACCGCCTGTTTGCGGCGCTCGTAGAGGTCACGCACGACGGGTTCGTACACTTCCTCTCGCATGAGACGAGGCCGGGCCAGCTCCTGCCGGTAGCTGTGAACGTCGTTCTGAATGCTGGAGAGAGTGTCCAGCCCAGCGTCGCGGGCGGCGCGCACCTTCAGGCGATAGTTCACGTACTGGTCGAGAAAATCGCGGTAGGCGCTGAGGGAGCTGTCGGCGGCATTCTCCCGTCCGCCCACCGACGCGGCAAACGCGGAGTCCAGCTCAGTCAGGGTAATCGCCGTGCTGGCATATCGGGCGACAACTGTGTTTTCGGGCGCGGACTGGGGGTTCTCCGCGTCCGTCTCTCCGGTTCCCTGGAGCCCGCTGCAGGCCGCACAGGCACCGGCGAGGAGGAGAAGACCAATCGCATTTCTGAGAAGGACCATTAGTGGAGGGCGGGGTTTCGAAGGAGATCGGTCGGCGAAAAGTAGGTACAGCGGGGAGTGGAAACCCAAACACCTCCATACTAGCGAACCGACCTCGCGGAATGCAACTCGTTGAGGAAGATTGCACTCGGGCTTGATATGGGGAGCGGCGTTCTGGGCGGCCCGTCCGACGGTCCCGAGATCGCCATCTCCATGAGAAAGACGGTCGAGGGGACTGTTCCGGGCTTCGCAAAACCCCAGACAATTCTGGGGCGCGGGGGAACTGGGGGGAGGGTGCGTTCTACAAACCGTGGTTTCCAAACGGCGCCCGCCCGACGTGGCTTCGGGCTTCTCTCTCCTGTCTTCACTTCTGAACCTGACCCCTGCTGCGCACAATGGCCTCCAACGCTCCGGTTCGCGTTCGTTTTGCCCCGAGTCCGACCGGCCGTCTTCACGTGGGCGGGCTGCGGACGGCGCTCTACAACTATCTCTTCGCCCGCAAGCACGACGGCGACTTTGTGCTGCGGATTGAAGACACCGATCGGTCGCGCTACGTGCCGGAGGCGGAGGACGACATCCGCACGGCCCTGTCCTGGGTGGGGCTCGACCTCGACGAGGGGCCCGAGCAGGGGGGCGATCACGCGCCCTACCGCCAATCGGAGCGGACGGCTCACTACCGCAAGTACGCCGAGCGGCTCATCGAGGCGGGGCGGGCCTACTACGCCTTCGACACGGAAGAGGAGCTCCAGGACCTGCGGGATGAGCACGGGGCGTACGACGTCTCCACGCGGGGGCAGATGCGCAACTCGCTGATCCTGCCCGACGCGGAGGTGGAGCGCCTCCTCGACGAGGAGGAGTACGTCGTTCGGCTCAAGGTCCCGCGCCGGGAGTCCGTCCGGTTCGACGACGTGGTTCAGGGGGGCGTGTCCTTCGACACCTCGGAGGTTGACGATCAGGTGCTGCTAAAGTCCGACGGACTGCCGACCTACCACCTGGCCAACATCGTCGACGACCATCTCATGGACATCTCGCACGTGATCCGCGGCGAGGAGTGGTTGTCCTCGACCCCCAAACACGTGCTGATGTACGAGGCGCTGGGATGGGAGCCGCCCACCTTCGCCCACCTGCCGCTCATCCTGAGTCCCGACCCGGAGCGGGGCGGCAAGCTCTCGAAGCGAGACGCCAACGAGCTGGGCATTCCGGTGTACGTCAACGACTACCGCGAGGCCGGCTACGAGCCGGAAGCCCTCCTCAACTTCCTGGCGCTGCTGGGCTGGAGCCCCGGCACCGAGCAGGAGCTGTTTGCGCTCGACGAGATGGTCGAGGCCTTCAGTCTCGATCGCGTGGGCGCCAGCGGCGTGCAGTTCGACATCGACAAGCTGCGCTGGGTCAACGAACACTACGTCCGCGACCTGTCAATTGAGGAGCTTGCGGAGCGCGCCCGGCCCTATGTGGAAGCGGAGGGCTACGAGGTGAGCGACGAGCGCCTCAGGACGATCTGCTCGCTCGTCCAGGACCGCATCCAGGTGGTGCCGGAGGTGGCAACCGAGAACCGGTATTTCTTCGAGGACCCGGACGAGTATGAGGAGGCGGGCGTGGAGAAGCGCTGGACAGACGCGTCCGCCGATCTCCTTCTGGCGTACGCCGATCGGCTGGAGGACGCCGACACGTTCGACACGGACGCGGTGGAGACCGAGCTTCGCACCCTGGCCGATGAGGAGGACGTGGGCGCGGGCGCTGTCATTCACCCGTCTCGTCTTGCCGTCAGCGGTCGGTCGTATGGACCCGGCGTGTTCGGCCTCTTGGCGGCGGTGGGGAAGGAGGCCTGCATTCGCCGGATGCGGAGGGCCGCCGAGGATCTCGGCTAGGTGTAGATGGATGGACGGTTGGAGGTGTGGAAGAAAAAACGTTCATCCCTCCGTACACCCACACGTCCATACCGCTGCGCGCTACGTGCCCAGTTCGTCCTGCAGGAGCTCGCGGGCGAGTCCGGGGTTGGCGGCGCCGTCCGTAGCGTCCATCACCTGTCCCATGAAGAAGCCGATCAGGCCCTTCTTGCCGTCCCGGTAGCGGGCCACCTCGTCGGGATGCTCGTCGAGGATGGCCTGCACGGTGGGGCGGAGGGCCTCGGTGTCGTCGACCTGGCGGAGGCCGCGCTCGTCCACAATGGCCTCTGGGGATCCGCCGTTCTCGATCAGCTCGTCGAAGACCTCGTCGGCCCCACGGGTGGAGATGACGTCCGTATCCACGAGGCGCACGAGGTCCGCGAATTCCTCGGGGCCGAACGGCAGATCCTCGATGGACTGGTCCTTGAGTGCGCCGAGGAGCTCGTTTACGACCCAGTTGGCGAGGGGCTCCGGGGCGTCGTAGTGCTCCAGCGCTGCGTCGAAGAAGCCGGCGAGGGCGTCGTTCCCGGCAATCGTCGCGGCGTCGTTACGGGACAAGTTGGGGTCTTCATAATACCGCTCGAACCGATCCTGCTGGTCGTCGTCGAGGTACTCCACAGGGTCGGTCTTGCCTTCGAGCGAGCGCTCCCGCTGACGCTGTTTCCGCTCCTCCTTCTCACGTCGGCGCCGCTGCAACTCCTCCTCTGTGATCTGGTCTTCGTCCTCGCTCCAGGTGTCGCGGAGGGGCACGATCTGGTTGTAGACGAGCGAGGCGGGGGTCGAGTCCTCGGGGTCCGGCCAGAAGTAGCCCTGCCGCTCGAACTGCACCCGCTGGTCGGCGTCCAGATCGCGCACGGCGGGCTCGAGGACGCCCTTGTGCACGTTCAGGGAATCGGGGTTGATGTGCTCGGTGAAGTGCTCGTCTCTGGCGTCGGGGGCCGGCACGTTGAAGAGACGGTCGTAGAGGCGCGCCTCGAACGGAACGCCGTGGGCGGCGGGCACCCAGTGGAGCGTCCCCTGCGGCGAGCGGCCATCGGGAGCCGTGCCACCACGCGTGTCGGGATCGATGGTGCCGCGTAGCTCCGTGACGGTCCCGGCCTCGTCCCGGACCACCTCCTCGCAGGTGAAGAAGTAGGCGTGGCGCAGGCGCACCTCGCGCCCCGGCGCCAGCCGGATGAAGCCGTCCGGCGGGTCCTCGCGGAAGTCGTCGCGCTCGATGTAGAACTCGCGGGTGAAGGGAACGGGCCGCGTCTCGTCCTTGTCGATGTCGCGGGGCCAGTGGTTCGCGTCGATCCATTCTACCTCGTCCTCGTTCCAGTTGGTAACGACCACCTTCAGCGGATCGAGCACGGCCATCACTCGCGGGGCCTTCGGGTTCAGGTCGTCGCGGAGGGCGTGCTCGAAGTGGTCGATCTGCACGCGGCTCTGGGAGCGGGTGACGCCGACCTCGCGGCAGAACGAGCGAATCGCGCTCGGGGGGACGCCCCGGCGGCGCAGGCCTGCGATGGTGGGGAGGCGCGGGTCGTCCCAGCCGCCCACCAGGTCTTCCTCAATCAGGTGCCCCAGCTTGGTTTTGCTCATCACCGTGTAGCCGAGGTTGAGGCGGTTGAACTCGTACTGCCGGGGGCGGGAGGGGATCGCCTCCTCGTCGAGGCAGTGCTCCATCACCCAGTCGTAGACGCGGCGGTTGTTGTCGAACTCCAGCGTGCAGAGTGAGTGGGTGATGTCCTCGATGGCGTCTTCCAGCGGGTGGGCGTAGTCGTACATCGGGTAGATGCACCAGTCGTCGCCCTGCCGGTAGTGGTGGGCGTGCTTGATGCGGAAGAGGAGGGGATCCCGCATGATCATGTGCGGGGAGCTCATGTCGATTTTGGCCCGTAGCACGTGTGCCCCGTCCTCGAACTCCCCCGCCTTCATCTTGCGGAAGAGCTCGAGGTTCTCTTCGACGGAGCGGTCGCGGTACGGCGACGGGGTGCCCGGCTCCTCCACCGTGCCGCGGTACTCCCGGATTTCCTCCTCGTCGAGGCTATCGACGTAGGCGTCGCCCTGCTCGATGAGCTTTACTGCGTACTGGTAGAACTGCTCGAAGTAGTCGGAGGCGTAGTACTCGTGCTCCTCCCAGTCGTACCCGAGCCACTGCACGGCGTCCTTGATCGACTCGACGTACTCGGGACTCTCGGTCTCGGGATTCGTGTCGTCGAACCGGAGGTGGCAGCGGGTGTCGGCCCGGTCGGCGTAGTCGTGCTTGATGCCAAAGTTGAGGACGATGGACTTGGCGTGGCCGATGTGGAGGTAGCCATTCGGCTCCGGGGGGAACCGGGTGACGACTCGGTCGCCGTAGGTTCCCTCCTCCAGGTCCTCATCAATGATGTCGTAGACGAAGTTGTCGCGCGTGCTGGGATCGGAGGTGTCCGTTGTGCTCACGGTAGAGGGGCGAGGTTGGTGGGAAGCTCCGCTCAAACGAGGGTAGGCCAATTGAAAAGCGGAGGGGTCCCCGAAAGATCCGGCGGGACCGGTGGTACGCATTCCATTAAAAAACGTCGGCGCCTGCCGGCGGGGCGAACAGGGGCAGCCTACGCCGAGTGGATCAGTTGCAGCCGTTGGCTTCTCGGAGGAGGGAGCGGCATTCCAGAAATGAAGGCGTGTCCGCCGTCACGGCACTCTGTACGCGTCGTGCAAACAGGGACGCTGAGCGGAATTGCGACCGGCGCCGGGATTGGCGTCGGATCGACACGTCCCATTGCCGGCGGCGCAGGAATCCTGTGAATTGATCGTTCTCGACGTAGCCCGAAATGCGGAGGTTGTCGAGGGAGAGTTCCAGCCGGGAGTCGTTTACGTCTACCCGAGCCCGGAGGCGCCCCAGGCGCCGGTCCCGAAGGATGCCCAGGAGCCGACCGTCCTGCGTAGTGATGCGGAAAACGCCTTGATCGAGGGGGGCGGTGCCGTCCACCTTGTACTCCCAGGTGCCGATGACGGCGGCCTGGCTGGCGGCGTCCTCCGTGGTCGACCGAGAAGAGGCGCAGCCCATCACGAGTCCCGCACAGAGGGCGAGAAGGAGGGGAACGAATGTCATCGAGAGGCGCCGTCCCATAAGATCACGTGTTCGTGAAGCAGCGTTTCCGCTCTGCGACAGCAAGGACTGGATGCACGAAAGTGTTAAAATAAAGTGAGGGAGTGGTTCCGGGGCGTAGAGGGCAGTGGGGGCTGTTCTACATTTCCCGCTCCAGGGTCTCAGCTCTCCGTCTCTCGATACACCGACAGCAGTTGCTCGGCGGCGGCCACCGAGCTCAGGTCCCCGTCCAGCACTGCCTCCTCGATCTGGTCCCGTGCCGCGTCGACATCCGGGTCCGCGAAGAAATCGTCGCGCAGGCGCCGCTCGATGGTCTGGTACATCCAGCGCCGGGCCTGCCGGCGGCGCTGCTCCTCGAAGTAGCCCGTCTCCTGCGTGTAGGCGCGGTATCGCTCCACCGTGTCCCAGACCGCACCGATGCCGTCGCCGGTCTGCGCAGAGCAGGTGAGGACGGGCGGCTCCCAGCCCGACTCTGTCTCCGCCAGCAGGTGAAGAGCCTTCTCATATTCGGCCCGGGCCGACTCCGCGCGCTCCCGGTTCTCGCCGTCGGCCTTGTTGATGGCGATGGCGTCGGCCACCTCGACGATGCCCCGCTTGATGCCCTGCAGCTCGTCCCCGGCCCCGGCCAGGGTTAGCAGGAGAAAGACATCGACCATCGAGTGGACCGTGATTTCCGACTGGCCGACCCCGACCGTCTCAACGAACACCGTGTCGTACCCGGCGGCCTCGCAGAGCAGGATGGCCTCCCGGGTCTTGGGGGCCACCCCGCCGAGGGTGCCGGCGGTGGGGGAGGGGCGGATGAAGGCGTCCTCCTCGGCCGCCAGCGTGCCCATCCGCGTCTTGTCGCCGAGGATGCTGCCCTTCGACCGCTCGCTGCTGGGGTCGACGGTGAGCACCGCGAGGCGGCGGCCCTCCGCCACGAGCCGCTGCCCCAGCGTTTCGATGAAGGTGCTCTTGCCGACGCCCGGCACGCCGGTGACGGCCACCCGGATCGAGTCGCCGCTGTGGGGGAGGCACTGCTCGACGACCGAGCGGGCGGTCTCGCGGTGGTCCGGGCGGGTGCTCTCCAGGAGCGTGATGGCCTGGCTCAGCGTCACGCGGTCCCCGTCGAGGATGCCATTCACGTAGTCGTCGGC
The DNA here is from genome assembly GCA_964601725.1 of uncultured Salinivenus sp. Lineage (GTDB taxonomy): Bacteria > Bacteroidota > Rhodothermia > Rhodothermales > Salinibacteraceae > Salinibacter. The sequence goes on from CAZRPQ010000008.1 coordinate 18,207, forward strand.
CGGGCGGTGATCCGGACGACGGGCCGTGGTCTGGTCATTGAGATTGGGGTTCAGGGGGGCCACAGATAGGCGGGGTCAG
>CAZRPQ010000009.1:0-17740 GCA_964601725.1 uncultured Salinivenus sp.
GGGCCTGACTGGTTGAGGCGCGGGTCCATGCCGGAGGTGACCTTCTCGCCCCGCGTGAGGGTGAGGCGGACGTGCACGTCGTCGCGCATGCCGTTGGCCTCCAGCGTGCGGCGCAGTTCGTCGATGAGGTGATCGGTGGACGGGATCGTGTTGAAGGCCAGGGCGTGGGCGGAGTCGCGGAGGCGCTCCAGGTGGTCGAGCAGGCGAAACACGGTGCCGTCGTAGAGCCGAAGCCCCTCCCACACGGCGTCGCCGCCCTGCACGACGCTGTCGAATGGGCTCACGCCGGCCTCGTCGCGATGCACCAGCTCGCCGTTCACGTTGACGATGAGGCCTGCGTTGCGCTCGTCGGGGGTCTGTCGCATGGCAAATGGTGTCGGGAGTTTACGGGCGAATTCGATGCGCGGAGAGCTTGTCGTAGAGCGTCCGGCACTCCTCATGGAGGGCCTGCAGCCGATCGGGGACGGGCTCGTCTTTGGGGTCGTAGGGCCGGAAGCCGGTCGAGGCGTAGACGGCGTCGTACCAGTACTTGGCCCAGAGGCCGTCGGTCTCGCGCGGACCGGGGGCCCACGAGAGCATCGAGTCCCGGAACGGAACGCCGAGCGCCTCGCAGAGGGCGCCGAGCACAGAGCGGGGGGCCGATAGCACGTCCCGGGCCGTGATGACGGGCGGGAGCTTGCCGCGCTGCTCCCGAAGTTGCCGGAACAGCCGCCACTGCTGCGGAAGGCCGGTGTCGGAGAGCGTCGGCTTCGGGAGAAACTCAACCAGCGAGGGGAGCATCTCTCGGGGCTCCCGAATGAGGAACGCGTTGCGGAACGCTCCGATCCAGTCCCATTCCATCTCGGACAGCAGATGGTGGGCCATGTGCTTCTGGTAGTAGATCGAGGCCCCGTCGGGAATCGGCCCGGTGATTCGCTTCACGACCGCGCGCCAGTCCGTCTCGTACCGGTCGATGACCTCCTCGCGGCCCGGATGGGCGCGGCCCGTGACGGCCAGATAGTGCGCGTACAGTGGCTCGTCGACGACGACCGTGTCGTCCCGCGCGCCCCAGCTCCGCAGGAGGGCCGTTGAGATGTTGCGGGGCCCCGACCACATCGCGATGCGCGGGGGCGGTCGCTCGATCTCGGCCATGCCTCTCGGGGGTGGTGACGCCAGAGGGCGCGCATGCCCAACATACGAGGTGACATGGGCCTCCACAACCCCTTCCTCGTAAATGGCCTGGTCCATCTGTATGAACGCGTCGCAGCGTCGGGTACGTCCCGGCGAGTTGATTCTTCCGTGCGACCGTTCACTCCACGAGCCGCACCCATGCCTGAGCCCTCTACTGCCCCCCTTGTGACCAACCGGCTCGCCCTGGCTCACACTCTGGACGCGAGGTCTTCCGTTGTAGAGTAGAGCAACCGCGCCGGACACACCGAGAACTGAGGGGGGCACCGACGTGCCAATCCGACGGCCCAAACAGGGGTTCAGGCCTCTTGCGACAGGCCGGGCCTATTCAGCAGGTCTCCCTATCCGCGGGGTCTCCCATGAATCTGAGAACGGATTGTGCTATCGTGTAAGACATGTGCACAGTCCTGAAAGACTGCTTCTTCCGGCGGAAACCATCACACCCGTCGCTCCAAATGCCGATGGGAATCGTGCACAGGCGTTGATTTGGAGCCAACCTGACGAGCGCGCCTCCCTGTCTAGTCGGATCGGTCCCGAATCAAAGCCTGCAGCGGCCGCCCAAAAAAAAACAAAACATCTCCTTCACTTGTCTTGTTTAGTGTCGTCCCTCCGGTGCTTATCCCTCTACAGGTCGGCGAGATCGGCTCTTATGGAAGCAAATGAGTTTCTGCTCAATCAGCTCGGTCAGACGCAACGACGAATCGTCCGCCTGCTCCGACCGGAGGACCGGACGGTTCGCGAATTGGCTGACCACCTGGAGCTTACGCGGAACGCCGTACGGGTTCAGCTTTCGAAGCTAGAGGCAGCCGGGATCGCGGAGGTCACGGGCCGCCGCCCCACCCGGCGAAAGCCGGAGCACGTCTACGGGCTGACCCGGAAGGCCGAGCAGCTTTTTCCTAAGTCGTACGACGCGCTGTTCAACACCGTCCTCTCCATTCTCCGGGAGGCAGAGTGGGTGAACGTGACCCCTGTTCTTCGGGAGGCAGGACAACGGCTGGCGCAGGCGCACAAGCCCCGCGAGTTGGAACCGGAGGCCGCGGCCCGGGTCGGTCGCGCCCAGCGTATTCTCGAAGAAATGGGCGGCCTCCCCGAGGTTCTGGAGGAGGAGGACGCGTACCGGCTGGAGGGGACGAGCTGCCCCCTCGCCTCCAGCGTGCGGGCCCACGGGGAAATGGCCTGCGACCTGGCCCGCGCACTGATCGAAGAACTAACAGAACTCCCCGTGGAACGCCGCTGCGACGCCGACGGCGAGTGCCCGCAGTGCACGTTCGTGATCAGCACAGAGTAGACGAGTCGTGCCCGTGGCTGAAACGGGTTCCGTCGAAGCAGCCCTCCGCGCCCGGGCGTCCAGCGGGGTCTTACACCGCGTCGCTCTCCCAGCCCTCCGTGAAGATGCGCCCCTCCTCCACGCCCCCGTCCTGGAGGGCCTGCTCAGTGTCCACGACCATCGGCGGCACGCCGCAAACGTAATAGTGCGGCGAGTCGAAACGCGCGTCGATGACGTCGCCGAGGTGGGACTGCACATGGCCGGTCGGCCCCGCCCAGTCCTCGTGGGAGAGAGAGTAGAACACCGCCAGGCCGTCGTGATCGGCCGAGAGGTGGTCAAGGGTTTCGCGGTACATAATGTCTTCCTGCGTCCGCTCCCCGTAAAGGAATGCGGCCTGTCCGCCCCCGTCGCTCAAGTATTGCTTGAGCATCGCAATCATCGGGGTAATCCCAGTGCCGGTCGACAGAAACACGGCATCTCGATCTAGGTCGCGCAAGTACAGGTTTCCGCCCGGCGGATGGATCGAGATGGTGTCTCCTGCGGTCCGCTCGTGCATCCACGTGGAGGCGGTGCCGTCCTCGTAGCGTTTGATTCCGAGGGCCAGGGCATTGGTGCCCGGCAGGTTGACAGGCGTGTAGGGTCGCTGGACGGTTTCGTCGTCCTGCTCGAACTCGATGACAATGTGCTGACCCGGCTCATACGAGAAGGTGTGCCCTTCCGCTTCAAGCACGAACTGCTTGACCCGGGGGGTCATTTGGTGAATCGAGGTAAGGGTCGTGTCGAGTGTCTCGGAAGCCATAGGGTTGGTTGAGCGTTTGCGTTGTGGAAGATGTCGGTCGAGCCGAGGAGTAGCGCCAGAGATCCGTCGTTGAACCCGTCGCACAGCATCGGCATGGCCTGCAGCACGGCTGCTCCCAGGAAGTACACGGGCAGCGCGATCAGGGCGACAAACGCGACCCCGGCGGAGGCGCTGCCAAGAGCCTTCTGCCCCGTGCCACTAATACCCCCCTTCATTATCATCGCCGTTGTCGGTCTCCACCGTTCCGTTCATGGAAGAATGCGCGGTGCACTGGTACGTGGCCACAGCGTCCGCCAGCGACTGGGTGTACGTGAAGGTTACGCCCTCGTCGTCCTCCTGGTAGTTGATACCCATGTCGTCTTCCAGACTCCCGGTCTGGTTGCTCTCCTGCCGGAGCAGATACTCATCGCTTGCGTTCCGAGTGCCGAAGGGATGCGTGCTCCCGCCATTGTTCACGATTCGGTACCGGGTGTCCACCGTCAGCGTAAGGGTGGGGTTCTCCGTGCCAATCTGGGCAACCCCGCTTGCCCCGCTTACGCTGGTCACTTCCCAGGCAGAAGTCCCTACGTTGTTGATCGTGACGGTCACGTCGGCCCCGACGCCGCTCGCATTGGCCCCGATGTTGCCCTGTGCAAAGACGTACTGCGCGTTGGCGTTGCTCTGATGGATGTTTACGTAACCGTTGTAGCTGGTGAGCTGGTCGTAGCTTGCGTTGATGATCCGGCTGCTCCGGGACGCCGGATCCGTAGGAGCGATAGACCCGAGGTAGCCAGAGAAGGGACTACTCACGACACCTCCACCTTCTGTGACGGTATTCTCATGAATGTGACCGATCTGGGCCACCTCAACGCTCGACCCAACTGCGTCCTTGACGGAGCCATTCGTGTCGAGATCGTAGGTGACGAGTGTCTTCGAAGCAGTCAGCTCCTGGAGCTTCACGGTTCCGCTGACTCCGTCGGAAAGAACACTGCCCTCGGTCGTGCTCGGGCCGAGGGGGTACGTCTTGGACTGACGGGTATCCACCAGGTCCAATCCCGCTCCGTCATCTCCCTCTGCGTTAGCGCCGATGTCTCCCTGCGCCACGAGGATGTCGAGATTCTTCGGGCTCTGGTGGACGTTGACGTGCCCATCGAAGTCGGCAAAGAACTCGATCGGCTGGTCAATTTTTCGGGCGCTCGTACCGTTCGGACTGCTTCCATTGACGGCACTTAGGAAGTATTCAACCCCACCCCCGTCCGAAACACTGTTGTTGTGAATGTGGGCCGGGTGGGAGACGCTGCCGACCGTTGCCTCCGGATCCAACTCCAGCGTGACGATCGTAGACTCGGGTCCGGCCCGCCAGAACGTGACGGTGCCACTGACCCCGTTGGGCGCAGCGCCGTCATTCGATTGGGCCGTAAGGTCATAGCTGAGCTGATCGGGAGCCTCCTCCATCCCCGAGCCGCTACTGTCGCACCCGATCCAGGCAAGTGTGCCGAGGAGAAGAACACCGGCGGAGAGCAGGCGCATGAAAAGAGACGATGTCTGTTGTGTACGCATGAGCGAAGCAAGAGTAGATGAATGAGTGTGAGGGCAAAAACCAAATTACGTTTTGGTTTTTTGCATCCACTCTTATCGCGTAGCAGAGTGAGTGATCGACCGGGAAGGTAAAGAGGGTGTTACCACTCTTTGGACCCCGACGAGACGGTTCGATTCACTCGGTTGGACCTCTTCGCGGGTAGTGGGTCGGACCTCTCATGGCTGCTCGCGCACACCGGTCCCGACAGCCTCGGCGCCTCTCCCTACGAGCCCCCGACGTCCCTCGAACGCGTGGGACATCTGCGTGGGCGGCGGAGACGTCAGGCCGGGGGGGACCAACTGCTCCTCCTGGCGACAATTGGCCCTGGGAACAGACAGGGTCGCGCTGGGGAGGGCTTGCGATTCTCTCGTCCACGGCCGCCCGGTGAGCGAACACGAGACGACTGGGAACGCGGTGGGGGAGTTGAGGAGAAGTGCGGGTCCGGTAGGGGGCGTTCCCTGCGCGGCGTCAACTCTCGAGGGTCGGAGCTGCGGCGCCCGGCGATGCCGGGGCATACTGAATGACGCCCCACTCCCCGTTCACGGTCCAGTCCGCATCCTGCTCGTCGAGCCGATCCACCTGGTCCTGCGTCAGCCCGGCGGCCACCTCCGACTTGAGCGTCCGCAGCGCCAGCACGGGCACCGGCAGCGGCGCGGCGGCCTCCTCGAACGGCGTCGTGAAGTCCCAGCGGCGGTCGCCCAGCAGACGCCGATAGTTGGCGTCGCCCTTGCTGATGAGGAGGTCGGACCGCGCAAGTTCGGCCCGAGTGTGAGCGGGAAGCTCGCGGCCCCGAAGCGGCGAGGTCCACACCCACGCGTCCCGAAGGCGGAGTTGGCCCGTGATGAGGGCCGTTCGGAGCCGCTCGGCCAGCTGCCGAACGGTCGCGTCGTCGGCCTCCGCGAGGGCGTCGAGGGTGTCGTGCACGTCGCCAATGGTGGCGTCGGAGACGAAGGTGGGATGCCCCTTCAGGTGAACGACAACCCGGCTGATATTCTCCGCGGCGAGAAGACCGTCGATCAGGGCCAGGTCGGACACGAGCTCAAACCCCGCATTGTCGGCCCACACGTCGACCCGGGCCGGGCGATCCAGCGCCGCAAGGTGATCCAGCGCCCTGCTGGTGTCGTCGGCCAGCAGATGCTCCTCGGCTTGCTCTGCATCCCCGTGATCCGGGCCGTCCTCGTCCGCCGCCCACATACTGAGGTCGGCCTGGTTGCCCCAGAGGGCCGCCCGGAACAGCCGCGCCAGCACAGAGCGCCCCTCCTCCGCCCGGTCGCGGGCCGCGGCCTGGCCCTGCGCCAGGGCCCGAATCCGCTCGGCGGCCTGGACGAGGCCCTGCTCCTTCTGGTACGTGAAGGGGTCGCGCTTCCGGCCCGGGCCGGGACGAAAGTACCCCGTGGCCGCCAGGAGGCGGCGATAGAAGTAGGTCTCGCCGAAGAACCAGGGCGCCTCCAACCAGCCCTCCCCCTGATACGGACGCACCCAGTCCGCCCAGAGCGCCGCGTCGGGGGCGTCCGGCTCGTCGAGCGGACGAATGGTGCCCGTGGGAAGGTCCTCGCGGAGAGTCTGGATCCGCGCAGTAATCTCCTCCGGAAAATCGTTCTCCGCAATGACCCGGCCCGCGATGCGGGGCCAGCGCTCGGCGATGGTCCGATGGGTGAAGGTGCCCGGCTCGGTGCCCCGGAGCGGAGAGGGAAGATCCAAACTGGAGACTTGACGATTCACGGAGAAAGGACGATTACGACGGTGAGCGACGACATCTGATCAACGGCAACACGCGAGGAACCGTTCAGAGCCGCACCGGTGCGGTGTGTCGAGGACGAGGGACCAGCCGAATGGGGTGGTGCTGGCGGGGCCTCTCTCGAGACCGCTCCGTCCCGGCGCGAAGACGGAACAGCTCCCACGAGTCCGGGGCCAATGCCTCCCTTCAACACACACCTGCAGGGGAGCAGCACCCCCTTCCCCGAGCGCGGAGAACCTCCCTGAACCCATCTGATCAGCAGCGGTTTGCAGCACTCTCGCGTCTCCGTTCGGCATCGTTCGCCCCATGTCCTCCGGATCCGCCCCGTCTTCCTCCCCGCCGCCCGAGTCCTCGGAGTCGGCCTCCGCCCCGGACTCCACTCCGCCCGTCTCGGAGTCGTCCACGGCCGACGGCTCGGCCGCGTCGTCCCGCTCGGAGTGGCTGCGGGGCCCGGCCTTCGAAACGGTGCTCATTGCGGGCGGCGTCGTGCTCTTTCTGGTGATGCTGTATGAGATGCACACCCCGCCCCAGGAGGAGATCTTCCTGACGCCCCCATTGGTGGGGCTGGCCGGAGTCGTGCTGCTTTGGCCCCTGCGGCACCACAAGGCCGTTCGGGCCCTTCTGCTCTCCGGCGGCCTACTCCTGCTGCTCTGGACGCTCGACAAGGTGAGCCGCGTCCTCGTCCCCTTTGGCGCCGTCTATCTGCTGGCCTACCTCTTAAATCCGCTCGTCGAGCGATTCGAGCGTCGCTACCGGGTGCCGCGCTGGCTCTCCTCCCTTCTCATCACGGGACTCGTCGTCGGCGTCTTCATTCTGTTTATCCTCATCCTCGCCCCGAACATTGCCGACCAGACGCAGGCGCTTGCCGATCGCGTGGGGGGCACGGTAAAAAACCTCCGCACCTGGCTGGAGGCATCGACGGTGCTGGATACGCTGGAGAGTGCGGGGTTCCTCGATAAGCAGGACGTCATTGCGCAGGTCCAAACCCTGGCGAAAGAACAGGCCAGCCAGCTTCCTGGTGCCATCAGAAATGTTGCGTCCTCCCTCGGGTCGTTCCTGGGAATCGTTACGCTGCTCGCCCTGGTGCCCGTTATTCTTTTCTACACGTTGAAGGACTATCCAACCATCCAGACGGCCCTGGTGGATCTCTTTCCCACGGCGGGGGGCCGTCGCGATTATCTCGTGGAGGCCGGGAGCATCGTGGGACGATATTTTCGAGGACAACTTCTCATCAGCACCATCGCGGCGCTCAACGTGTCGGTGCTTCTGTTCGTGTTCGACATTCCGTTCTGGCTCCTCATCGGGCTGCTGGCCGGTTTTCTGAACCTCATCCCACAAATTGGAGCACTCATCACGATGGTCATCGGGGCTCTGGTCGCCCTGATTCTCGGGAGCTGGATCAAAGCCGTCATCGTCATTGCGGTCCTGCTCGGCGAAAGCCTGCTCGAACAGAGCGTATTGACGCCCAACATCCTCAGCTATCAGGTCGGCCTCCATCCCCTCCTCGTGCTGTTCTCGCTGCTGGTGTTCGGCACCCTCCTCGGCATTTTTGGACTTCTGATCGCCGTGCCCGTCACCACGATCCTGGTGACGGGATACCGGGCGTACCAGGAAGAGCTTACGCTTGACCTCAGCAAGTACGGCGCGCCTTGAACCAATGGCATCCCCAGGGTGTGGGGCTAAACCCAAGATCTCCTCGTCCGTAGGGACGCCGTGAATACGGACACAAAGACGATTCCCTCCGGATGCCCCCCACCACTGGGTGCGATCGTTCGTTGGTCTCGCCTGCGATTCTCCATCCCCCACCGCAGCCTCCCTCGTCACCGTGCCGCACACCTTTGAGTCTTCCCGTTCGTACCATCCCAGCTACTCGATGCTCGGGCGGGCGGTCCGGGCCTGGGTGAACGACCGGCTGCGGGGCGAGGCGCTCTTCATCGTAGCCCTGACGGGCCTGAGTCTCCTCTTGCTCATGAGCCACTACCTGGGATGGGCCCTCTTGAAGCCGACCCTCCTCGCAAATCCGTCGTGGCAAGCGATCTTTTGGGGGGGACAGGTCGTGTCAATCCTCGCGCTGATCGGGGCTGGCCTCGTGGGGTTTCGTCCGGCGGTTCAGGTGAAGTGTCACCCGAACACGGTGGTGCTCACGCAGGGCGACCAGTCCTGCACGCTTTCCTACTCGTCTATCGAAGAGATCGACCGCATCTCCGCCCGTCGCTACCATCGCCACTACCGCCGCTACGCCGCGACCCAGGTCTTCGCTAGCCACCTTCCGGACGAGGTGCTTCTCCTTCGCACCGAGGACGGTCCCGTAATTGTCGCGTTGTCGGACCCGGAGGCCCAGGGCGCGCTGCTCGATCGCCTGGAGGCTCTCCGCTCTCCGTCTCCGACGCGCGTGGCGCAGGCTCAGACGTAGTGCTGATCCGGACCTACGCGAGGCGGGAGCGCTTGTTGAGGTACTCCATGAGGGCCGTGTCGTAGGCCTCGTTCGTGTCGAGCTCCGCGAAGTCAATGTCGTGCTCCAGGCAGCTGCGCCGGAACGTTTCGGTGAAGTGCTCGACGGCCTCCGTGTAGTGGTCCCGGAGCTGGGCGGGTTGAAGCGATACCTCCTCTCCGGTCTCCACGTCCCGAAAGAGCATGGGGCGATCTGGAAAGCGAAACTGTCGTTCGGTATTCCCCTCCAGGATGTGGAAGACGATCACCTCGTGCCCGCGGTGTCGGAGGTGGCGCAAGGAGCGGAGGAGGTCGTCGTGGGCCGCGATGTTTTCGAACAGGTCCGTGATGACAATGATGAGGGAGCGGCGCTTTACGCGCTGGGCGACCTCTTCGAGGGCGGCCGCGGCGCTCGTGCGCTGCCCCTCGGCGTCCTGCTGGTGCATCTGTTCGAGGGCCACGAGGAGCTGGCGCAGGTAGCCCTGGGTCGCCCTCGGCGGCCGAAAGGTGTGCACCGACTCGTCAAACCCGATGAGCCCAGTCGCGTCTCGCTGCTTGAGCATCAGGTTGTGGAGGGCAGCGGCGAGGTAGGATCCGTAGTCGAGCTTCGAGACGGGTCCCTCCCCCTCGTAGCGCATCGACGCCGAGGTGTCGAGAACGACGTAGTTCCGGAGGTTCGTTTCTTCCTCGTACTGCTTAATGTAGTAGCGATCCGTCTTGGCGTAGACCTTCCAGTCGACGTGGCGGAGCTCATCGCCCGGATTGTAGGGCCGGTGCTCGGCGAACTCGACCGAGAAGCCGTGGTAGGGACTCCGGTGCAGGCCGGTGATGAAGCCCTCGACGATGAGGCGGGCCCGCAGCTCCATGGTCTCAAGCTGTGAAACCACGACGGGATCGAGATAGCGACGGGCAACGTTGGACTCGGCCATGACCTCGGCGGCAGATTTGGGGAAATAGACGGGGCCCGTTAGAAAGTTTGTCGTGTGTTCGGTTCCTTGGGGACAGCATTCGGGCAACGGCATGTAGTCGCCGATTGGTTTGGGGACAACACTGTCGCGACGGAGAAATGCGTTTTGCCCGGGCCGCGTGCCTACTACGGACTCCACATCACGATGTCGGGGGACGTGATCACGACGACCTTTCTTCCTCTTTGTCGTCGGAGAGGCGACCCGCCGGGACGCCTCTCCCCGCGATTTCGGCTTTCTATTCCGACACAGACGAGTGGATTCCCCCATGAAGAGCCCCCGCTGTTGCATACAGCCTCCTCTCGCATCGACGTAGCTACTCCCTTCGCTTATGTCGTCCGACGATCGCATCAAGGCACAACTCATGACGGCGCGCGACCTCGAACGCACGCTGGACCGGATGGCCCAGCAGATTCTCGAGGGCATCGACCCGGAGAGCGCGCAGGCCCCCGCCGATGCCTTCGCGTTGGTCGGGATGCAGACCCGCGGCGTGCACCTGGCCCGCCGGCTCCAGCGCCGCCTCCGGGAACAGACCGACACGGAGTTGCCCCTGGGCCTCCTCGACGTCACCATGTACCGCGACGACGTGCGCCTGCGGTTGGAGCAGCCCCAGATTCAAACCACACGCATCCCCTTCGACGTGACCGACCGGCACCTCGTGCTCGTCGACGACGTCGTGTTCACGGGGCGCACCGGTCGGGCGGCCCTCGATGCCCTCATGGACATGGGCCGCCCCGCGTCCGTCCAGTTCCTCACCATCATCGACCGCCAGCACCGCGAGCTTCCCATCGCGACCGACATCGTGGGCCGGGAGGTGCCCACCCTGCCCGACGAGGAGGTCCGGGTTCGCGTCGAGGAGGTCGACGAGGAGGATGGCGTTTGGCTGGTGAAGGCCCCCTCGTCCCGCAGTGCTGCCGACGATGCCCGTTGAGCGGCCCCACTTCATCGCTCTCCTGAGTCGCCGACCCCTGCCCCTCCATGGCCGACCCGCAATCGTCTGCCCCGCCGGAGCGTCCGGCCGAGCTCCGCCACCAGCACCTGCTGGACCTCTCGACCTACGAGGCCGACGAGCTTCGCCACCTGCTCGACACGGCCCAGGAGTTTCGGGCCGTCCTGGACCGCCCCATCCGGCAGGTGCCCACCTTGCAGGGCACCTCGGTCGCCAGTCTGTTTTTTGAGCCGTCGACGCGGACGAAGCTTTCGTTCAGCCTCGCGGCCGGACGCCTCTCCGCCGAGACGGTGAGCCTGTCGAAGTCGGGGTCGTCGGTGACGAAGGGGGAGACGCTCAAGGACACGGCCCGCAACGTGGAGGCGATGAAGGTGGACGTGGTGGTCCTCCGGCACTCCTCCCCGGGCGCGCCCCACTTTTTGGCCCGCTGCACCGACAGCGTCATCATCAACGCGGGCGACGGGGCGCATGCCCACCCCACACAGGCCCTGCTCGACGTGCTCACAATGCGGGACCACGTGGCGTCCTTTAAGGACCTTCAGGTCTCCATCATCGGCGACATCACGCACAGCCGCGTGGCCCGCTCCAACGTGCAGGCCCTCGCCACGCTCGGGGCCCAGGTGACGCTTTGCGGCCCTGCCACCATGCTGCCGGTGGAGATGGAGGCGGCGATGGACGTGCGTACGACGACCCGGCTCGATGAGGCCCTGGAGGGATGCGACATCGCGATGGCCCTCCGCATCCAGATGGAGCGACAGGACGAGGGCCTCTTCCCCAGCGTCCGCGAATACCACCGTCAGTTCGGCATCACGCCCGATCACCTGCGTCGCCACCCCGACCTGCTCATCATGCACCCCGGCCCGGTGAACCGGGGCATCGAGCTGGCCGACGCGGTCGTCGACCACGAGCGGGCCATTATCCTGAGCCAGGTGACCAACGGCGTCGCCCTGCGCATGGCGGTCCTCTACCTGCTGGCCCCGCGCCGGGAGGAGACGTAAGGCGTTCCTGACAAGTCGCTAGAACCGGACGGTGGACAGGGACACGCCGACGGCGTAGCGGCCCCCGCTGCCGAGAGTAGAGGTGCTCGGCGTGGCACTGACGCCAACGTCGAAACGGTATCCCCCCGCGTCGACCCCAATGCCGCCCGCCAGCGTGACGGCCTGCGGCCCGCCGAGCCGGATGCCGGCCCGCACCGGAATGGGCCCGAGGCGCACCTCGGCCCCCAGGTGTCCCACCGGTTCCGCACTGACGGCCCCGGCCGTGCTGTTTAGGCCCACGGTTGCTCCCCCGTTGAGGGTGAATGCATCCCGCGACCATGTCCCGTTGACGTGCAGGGCCGTCGGCAACCCGACCGTAAAGGACGACCGATCCCGCTCGACGTCCTGGTAGGCCGCACGCGCCAAGCTATCCACCTGATGCTCGAAGTAGTCCCCAACATCGTTGTCAAACTCGTTGTCTAACCGATCCCGATTCAGCTCGATGCCTTCGAATCGGAATTCATTGCGGGCCGGGGTGGTGGTTTGGGCATCTTGGTTCCATTGAATTTTCCCGAGATCCGTGAGACTCAGTGAGACAAAGAGCCCGGACTGCACTTCGTACACCGCTCCCAGGTCGACGCCGCCTCCAATCCCGGCCACACGTCCGCTAAATCCGCCCGATAGGTCCTGCAGGGGATTCGCGCCGAATGCGTTAAATTCGTCGTAGACCTCTCGGCTCGGCGCCCCGGCGGCCCGCGCGGTGTACTCAAACTGGTGCATCAGCACGGAGTCGCTCACCGTTACGCTGGAGCTTAGGGCTCCGTCGGCGTACTGGGTGCCGAGGATCAGGCGCGGAGACGCACCAATCGACAGGGGAATCGACTCGAAGGAGTAGCTGAACGTCCCGGTCAGATCGATGGTACTGAATCCCCGGTAGCGTCCGTTGACAGGAACGGTCCGATTCGAATCGGCCCCGACCAAGAACAAGTCAAACAGGCCGCGGTCCGTCTCTACCTCCGACATCGCACGCGCCCGCACCCCGACCCCGAAGGCCCATCGCTTGTCCCTCGGTTGGTAGGTAACGGCGATGGGAACGACCTCCGTATACGTATCGACGACGCGCCGCCCGCCCCCAAACCACCCATCGAGGACCGCCGCCTCTTCTTCATCCGTCAGCGTGCCGGATCGGCTCCCGAACGTGTCGCGATACCGATCGAACTGCATCAGATCGCCCCCGGTGTAGGCCCGAACGTCGAGGAGGCGAATTTCGAGCGTCGAAGCCGAGGCCCGAACCCCGAGGTGGGCCGGGTTGGTGTAGAGGGCCGTCGTCGATGGCCCCGTCGCCGTGGCCCCGCCCCCCGTGCTGATGGCCCACTGGCTCCGCATGCCCGACTGAGCCTGCGCATCGGGAAGGCCCAGGAACAGTCCCATGACCACTCCGCCCAAGAATCCACGAACCGCCAAACGAAAGCACCGGTGCCAAATCATTTTGTAGGACTATACTGGTGTAAAATGCTCTTCTACGAACGCCAGCACCTCAGTTCACGCTGACGGACGTTTCGACTTCTGCCTCCAGGGAGAGCTCAACAGTGTCGGTCGCGCGAACTGTGGCTGCCCGCCCTGCGTCCGCCTGATCCATCGTGAGAAGGAGGCGGAGCCGCCGGCCACGGGCAAGGTCTCGGAGCTCCTCTTTGCTGAGGTTGAGGGTGGCCGTTCCCGCTTGCTTGCCGTTCGCCGTGCCGTCGTCCGCCTTCGGGGCGGGCTTGAGGCGGACCGTTTCGCCTCCTCCGGGGAGCGAGACGGCCGCGTTCCCATTGTCATCGAGCACAATGAACCGCGCGTCGGTCCCGAGCGGGATCCCGTTCTTGTATCTCACCCGCAGCTCGGCGGAGGAGATCGTGACATCGTCTGTCGGATCGGTGACGTCCTCAAGGGACGAGAAATCAGCGTCGGTCGTGTCCTGAACAGCAAACGAGTCCTCTACCTGCACAGGGATCGCGACGCTGAGGCCCGTCTCGAACGTGAGGGGACGCCGCAGGCGAATTCGGCCATTGTCGTCGCCCGTCAGGCGCGCCTGCGCCACGAGTCGGAGTGAGTTGGGCAGCGTGCTCAGGAAGTCGTCGACGGTGGAATTTTGGTGCGTCAGTGTGATGCTCCGGGTCACCGGGTCGTCCGTCGGAGCGCCGTCAATCCCGAACTGAATGAGGTTTGCTTTCGCAATGGGGGAGGACCCGTCGACGAAGTCATCGCCCATGGACGAGGTGGACGGCACACTCTTCTTACTCCCCCTCCCCGCAAGGAAGGTGCGCGAAGAGCCCTCTCGTCCCTGCAGGGCCGCATAGAGCTGGGCGTGGGTGCCCACGTCCGTTTTGACGCGAAACTTGAGTTCACTTCCTGTGAGCTGGAGCCCATCGACAGTATTGTTGAGGCCGCCGAAGTCCCCGAAGTCCTCCTGACTGGCTTCTTGGGGATCGGACAGGTCCAACATTCCATCGCCGTTTGCGTCTTCGGTCACGTCGACGGAGAAGGGATTGATGCCCGCCTCCACGGCCCGAACGTCGAGATTGCCGACCGACACGTCTGTGCTGATCTCATCGGTGTATCGGACGACGCGCAGATTGCTGGTCGTCTGGTTGGAGGGAGCAATGGTCTCCAGCGTGCCCTGCAGGTGGTAGTCAACGACATTGGCGGTCGGAGACAGCCGGAGATCACTCAGATCGATGTCGTCGATGGTCGGGTTGCTCCCGGCCCCAATGGGGAACTCCACGTTGAGAGAGTCGCCCGGGGCGTACGGGGCACTCCGCAGGTCTGCAAAGCTCACCGTGAACGACTCGAAGCCCACGGTGGGCTCACTGACGAAGTTGTCCAGCGCGAGCGTGCCCTCCCCGAGCTCCACGAAGTCGTCGGATTGATCGAAGCTGATTCGGTCCTGCTGAACGTCAAATTGTCCTCCCGCCTGGACTTGCTCTCCGTTCGGCCAGAAGTATAGGGCCTCAACGGGAAGAGCGCCGGCAGCCTGGATCTCTACGTTGCCGTCGGCGGCAACCGTTAGCGTTTGGCCGCCCTGTGCCGAAGTGCCTTTCAGTGTGACATCAATGCCACTGGCAATTCCCTTGTCCCCGAGATCAATCTCAAAGGTCGCCGTCGCCCCGGAGGCAATCGGTCCAGAGCTGCGTAATACATCGAACGTCCGGAAACTGTCCGGCAGCGCGGATCCCTGCAGATTGTTTTCCAGACGGAGGCTGTCAATCTCGACAGGAAACGACAAGTTATTGGCCACCTCCAACTGGAGCGTCCCGCTACGGGTCTCGATCCCCGCAAACTGGGTTCCCCCACTCCCTCCCTGGGTGGATACGTCGGTTTTCGAGGCCGTCACGTTCATCTGGTCAACGCCGCTGAAGGTTGCTTCCTGGTACCGAAGGGGGGAGAGTTCGACCGTGAGGTCATCCTCCGGATCATTTCCGTCGACCACGAGCACCAATTCCGAGTTTTCTCCGAGCGTCTCTCCCTCAACGCCGACCTCGACGCGTTCGGACTGGTTTGGGCCAATCGTGGCGGCAAACGACTCGTTGGCGACGATATCCCCACTCTCATCCCTGATTTTGATCACCGGAGGATTTCCGTCGCCGTCGGTGAGCGTCGTCGGATTGCTGCCATCATTGAAGAGCGTGAAGGTGATCGTATTGACTGTCATTCCAGTAAAGTTCGTCTTCCCGGTGAGCGTCGCGCTCTTCACCGTATCGGCGTCGAGGTCGGCACTGTTGAATTCCGGAATCGCCAGCAACCCGGGGGGAAACGGAATCGTGTCTCGTGCCACCGGCACAGTGGTCTCGTCTGACGACGTTGGGGGGGGGACGCCGTTCTCCCGTTGGACCCCCGCATCCACGTCCTGAGTGGCAATACCACTGCCCTGGATGACAGCCCGTGACAGCGACGTGTCGATCCCCAGCCCCTCGGTGGCTTCGTCGAGGGCCTTGTCGAGGGACCCGATGTCGAAGGAGCTGACCTCCTCCTCGATCGACAGCGACTGGTCGGACCCAGAGACTGTGAAGAGCGAGTCGAACTGAGAGGTGGTGGTGTCGATCAAGGGCTCGTGCTGGCTCGTCTCCCCCCCAAGAAAGGAAAAGGTCTTGTTGACAACCACCGGACTGCTCAGTCCCGTCTCGGTCTCAAACGAGGGGCCACTGGTCGGCATGTCGCAGGCTACGAAGAGCACCACTGCCGCGGTGAACACGCCGGCCCACGTTATACTGCGGGAAAAACCAAAGTCGTACATGTGCGGTGAACGGAAAGTGCTAGAAAACAGAATGGTACGGGGTCCTACCGCTCCCGCCTTCTCGTTCGGTCACTGACCTGAGCAGCATCTTCCCGCCTCGCAGGGGGCTAAGCTGCCTCCCTCAATCTTTGCGGCCGACGACCATGCCGGTTCGCGGGGCTCTTTGGTCCCCACCGTCTGGCTCCCGACGCGGGGCGCCCTGTGTTACAAATATGTTTGCACAAAAGGCATGCCGAGACCCCGCTCCCATGCAAACAGAAACACCGCACGGCAGAATTCCGGTCGGGCGTTTGGGGCTTTCCTCCCTCTGACGCATGGATCCCGCCGAATGCGTAAGCGAAAGGGCGGATGGTGCACTGAATTTCTGGCCCTGTAGAACGGCGAAAACAGCCTGCTGTCATGAAAATACGATTGCCACCCGGGCGACAAAGGCCTCCTCCATCAGGCGTGTACTTTTGAAACCCGCAGGATGTGTGCTTTCGAAACCCCCCGACCTCAATCATCCCAGGGAAACGCCCGGATCGGCGCCAGTGACGATCGTACAATCAAGGCGTTCTGGGCGGAATGCGGAACGGCCGCTCCGGCGCCCCCCCAGAGGGATGCAACCGCTGCCACATCGATCCCTGAAGGCGCAGGCCCACCCTCGCGGATCGAATGAGAGCAAGTGGCGGACTCGCGCTCGGCACAGCCGTTTCTCGATTCGGGGGAGGCGAACGCACTCGTGCTCGGGAGCCTCTCCGAAAATCCGGTGTGGAGACGGAGGGGCCCGGAACAGGGACTGTCTGCCTCACCGTTGATTTCCGCGCTGTCCGGTTGAAGGAGATGAATCCGGGGCGGCGGTTGTCCCTGTGCCGAAGGAGGTGTCCCCCTGACGGGCCTCGAGGTCGGGGTTTCGAACGGAGCAGGGCGGCGTCGAAGCGCCACAGACATCTGTTTTCTACTGCTCTTCCTTTCGCGTTCTATGACCGACCCCTCGTCCCTCGTCCACCTGGACGCCCTCACCAAAACCTACCGCGAGGGGGAGCAGGACCGCGCCGTCCTTCAGGACGTGTCGCTGCGCCTCGAACGGGACGCGTTTTCGGTGCTCATGGGCCGCAGTGGCGCGGGGAAGAGCACCCTTCTCAATCTCATCAGCGGAATCGACCTGCCCACCTCCGGCCACGTCCGCATTGGCGGAACCGACCTGACGGGCCTGTCCGAGACCGAGCGCACCCTCTTCCGGCGCGAGAACATCGGGTTCGTCTTTCAGTCGTTTAACCTGATCTCGACGCTCACGGTGGGAGAGAACGTGCGGCTGCCCCTCGAACTGGCCGGCGAGTCGCCCCGGGCCGACCGGCAGCGCGCACAGGCCATGCTCGACCACGTGGGCCTTGCCGACCGGGCGGACGCGTTCCCCGATCGGTTGTCGGGCGGCGAGCAGCAACGGGTGGCGGTGGCCCGGGCGCTGGCGCACGATCCGCTCCTCGTCCTCGCCGACGAGCCGACCGGCAATCTCGACTACGAGACCGGACAGGAGGTGCTTTCGCTCCTCGGCGACCTCGTCCGCGAGACCGGCACCACCCTCCTCGTGGCCACCCACGACCCGGAGGTCCTCCCCCGCGCCGACCGCGTGCT
>CAZRPQ010000010.1:0-17569 GCA_964601725.1 uncultured Salinivenus sp.
GCATTTCGTCTACATTCATGGGCATTCACCCTTGATAATTTCGACTACCTCTGCTCATTGAAGCTCTGTCTAGCTGCTTGTCTTCGTCAAGGTCGGCTGTTTCAAGCCGCACGGACTACTATACAAGCTCCGCCACATCCGGTATGGGGTTTCCCCCGCAAGCGTTGACCGATCTGGGGGTCTTCGCATCTTGCCGGATGCTTCCCGAGTTTACAATCCCGTTCATCTTCATCCAGAGTAGGTTGTACCTTTCACCTGTCCCTTATACCCCTGTTCTCTCGTGGGGCTATACCAGTAGACCGTTGAACCAGGATACCCGGTCTTGTGCGCATCGAATGGGCGCACTATGATTGCTAAGACCCAATCGCTCAGCAATCTGCTGGTCACACGCTCGTTATGGGTCCCGGCCTGGGACGTGCTAAGAGTAATCGGTCTGGTAGCCGCTTCCAATTCGCCTAGTGACGGGACAAATCTTCCCATAACGCTTCTTTCTCTCCTCTTGTAGTAGGTTGCGTGCGGGGTGAGCTTTCCCGATGGGACTAACACACTTACTTGGAGATCACCATTCTGAATCGTCGCCAACAGGAGCACTTTATCCCCTCCTACTGGGGACATCTCCCGCTTCCTGGCCCGGATTCTCCACAGACAGATCCCATAATCTGCCTGCTTAGGGCCGTAGGGCGACCCTACTGCCTGTCAGTAGGTAGTAGCATCCGAGGTTGTAATTTCTCGGCTCACACGGCGGTGCTCATGGTGCTTCCGAGCGGAAAATGGACACAGGAAAGAGGGTGCTATCAACGGTCCGCACCGGCCCCAGGTTCGCTACGACAGCCGGTTCAGGATGCGGCGTAGGGCGGCGTCGCTGACGAAGGTGTCTGCGATCGAGTGGCGCCGGGTCACGAGCCGTTGTCGCCTACGATCCGCCTCTTCACTGTTCTGCTCCGAGGCGGCAAGGCTGGCAAGTTCGCGGCTGAGGCCGATCCACTCCTCAATGGCCGCCTGCACCTCGTCATGGGACCAGAGGTGATCGAGGGCCCTGCGGGCGGCGGGGGCGTCCTCCCAGAGCTCGATGAAGAGATTGACGTAGGTAGCGGCATAGTCGGGAGTGGCCAGGTTGGTGCCGAGCCAGACATCGGGGTCGGGAAGCGGCTCGTCGAGGAGGAGGGGCGCCACGTATACGTTTTGGAAGAGCGCCTTCCGCCAGCGCCGGAGGGCTGCTTTGCGCTGGCCGTCCTGGAACAGGGCCAGTCCCCAGCAAAAGGTGTGATGAGGGTCGCCCTGGCCTTCGGAATATTTCTCGGCGTATCGGTCGTACGCCTCCAGGGCCCCCTCCAGGTCGCCGGCCAGCTGGTAGAGCGGCCCGATGACGTACCGCGCCCCTTGGTTGTCTTTTGGATTTCGCTGCAACAGGGCCTCGTACTCGTCGATCGCCTCGTCGTACCGTCCGGTCTTCCAGTAGACCCAGGCCAGCCCTTCACGGGAGCGCATGTAGGGGCGCGTCTCGAGTTGCCCCCACCAATGGAATGCATCCGGGGCCTCGGTCCCCAGGCTCTCGCGGGCCAGTTCGTAGGCTCGCTGGTAGTGGTGTTCTGCGGTCTCCAGGTCGTCCCAACGGAGGGCCACACCGGCCAGTCCGTTATAGGCGTCGGCCAGCATGTCGTCGAGTTCGAGGGCCTCCTCGAAGCACTCCGCGGCCCGTTCCACCTCGTCGTCCCAGAGTGCGTCCCACCCGTCGTAGACTAGATCCTGGGCGGACTGAAACGGGTCGTCTTCGCGGTAGCCATAGGGAACGTGCCAGTAGGAGCCACTGGTCTCGTCCAGCAAGGGGGTTTCGTCGGGGAGGGACCCGAGCTCGCGCTGAAGCTGTCGGCGCAGGCCCTCAGGGAGGTAGTCGGGATCGGCAACGGTAAGCGCCAGCGTGTCGGCAATCTGCCGATACTTCGTCCCAACGCTCTGGGCGGAGACGTCGAACAGGTCGGCGGCCTCGTTCTGGGAGACGTTGCTTCCCATCTGGAGCCGGTCGATCGTGTACAGGAGGGCCGCGGCCCAGGTCTCCGGCTTTTTCGTGCGGCTGACATCCGTCTCGTCCGTGAAGTCGTGCCAGACCTGCAGGGCTGTGTCGAGGAGCGGTCCCTCCAGGAACTGAGCGGTCACGTCCTGCAGGGACGCTTCGACGGCCTCAACGACTTCGGTCTGTCGATCCTTGTTCGTGCTCATGGGACGAGGGAAGAGAATGCGAAGGAGCTCTCCCAGACAGTACAAGCAGAGGAAGACTCGGGTTCGTCGTCAGGCAGCCGTAATTTCGTCACGGAGCTGGTCGAGGTACTCCCGGAGGAAGGCGGCTCGCTGTTCCGCTTCGGCACGCCCCGCCTCGGTTTGCATCGTGTCGGGGAGGCGGAGCAGCTTGGCGTAGAAGTGGTCGAGCGTGTAGGTGCCGTCGTCGGGGGTGCGGTCGTCGCAGAAGGGGTCGTCGGGGTTGTACAGCAGCTGATCCAGTGCGCCTCCTACCGTAAAGCACCGGGCGATTCCAACGGCCCCGAGGGCGTCGAGCCGGTCGGCGTCCTGCACGACCTCGGCCTCGGTCGTCTCGGGGGCCACGTCGCCCGAGTAGCTGTGGGCGGCGATGGCGTGCTCGATGTCGGGAATCCACTGCTCGGGGTAGCCTTCGCTCTTCAGAAACGCTCGGGCGGCCTCCGCCGCCCGCCGCGACGCCTGTGCCCGATCGGGGGCGTCCTTGGGCACCACCACGCAGTCGTGCAGCCAGGCGGCAGGGACGACCACGTCCATCTGCGCGTCTTCCGCGCGGGCCAGGCGGCGGGCCGTCGTCACCACGCGCTCGACGTGGGCCCGGTCGTGGGCCGCGTCGGCGTCGGCGGCCTGACTATCGAGAAACTCGGAGAAGCGCTCCGTCCAGATCGACCAGCTGTCGGTGGAGGGGGGCATGGGAGCGGGAGACTGGGCGAATGGGGGAGAGGGCGAGTGGGGGAGGGGGTGAATGGGGGCAGAGAGAATCCCACGCCGATCTCGGAGCATCTACCCTCATCGTTCGTGTTCTGTACCCGCGACTGCTTTCAGAAGAATTCCGTTCCGATGACGCAGATCGACATTACGCCTGTGCAAGGCGACGATGAGTGGGAGCAGGCCCGCCGGATCCGAACACAGGTCTTTATTGAGGAGCAGGACTGTCCCCCCGAAGAGGAGTGGGACGGCCACGACGAAACGAGCCGGCACGTGCTGGGTCGGGTCGACGGGGAGGCAGTGGCCACGGCGCGATGGCGCACCGTCCCGCACGACGAAGAGATTGTTGCGAAGCTGGAGCGGTTTGCTGTGCTTCCTGAGCACCGAGGCCAGGGCTGCGGCACTCAGCTCGTCCAATACGTCCTCGAAGACGCCCGTCGCGCCAGCTTCGACATATTTCTCATCCACGCCCAGTCGCACCTGCAAGACTGGTACGAGGACCTGGGCTTCACGTCCACTGGACGCACCTTCGACGAGGCAGGCATTCCCCACGTTGAGATGGTGAAGCGAGAAGACAATTGAGCAGACAGTCGGCTCGCGTCTTCCGTTCCAGCTCGGACAGGGGAGCGGCCTGGCGCCGGGCGAAAGGGCTCAGGACCCTGAGACTACTCCTCATAAAGGCCGGCGCTGGTAATATCCGGATGGGCCCGAACGGTCACGTTCTTGAGGAGCTCATTCACCTGGTCCTCCACCGCCTGGTTCTGCCGCTTCTGCCGCATCTGCTTCCGGGCCTTTGTCGTGTCCATCGGCTCCCCGGCGTTCGTCAGGCGAATGACGTGAAACCCAAACTGGGTGCGCACCGGCTCCGGAGCCACGTCGCCTGAGTCGGACAGCGCGTAGGCGGCCTTGGCAAACTCATCGACCATCTGGTCCCGGGTGAAGAACCCGAGGTCGCCGCCTTTCTTCGCCGAGGGGCCTTGGCTGCGGCGGCGGGCCAGCTCGGCGAAGTCGACATTCTCCATCTGGGCGCTATCTACGAGCGTCGCCGCCACCTTCCGAACCGAGTCGACCTTTGACTGGGGGGCGTTCTGATCCACCTCCAGAAGAATGTGCTGGGCCCGGATGCGTCGATTCTTCTTGCCGTAGGACGTAACCTCTTCCGCGGTCGGCTTCTCGTAGTTCTCGGCCATTTGCTGCTGCAGGGCCCGCTGTCGGAGACGGTCGGCCAGCATACTGCGGACGGAGTCAACAGTCATGTTATTGCGGGCCAACTGCTTTCGGAACTGCTGCTCACTCTTGTACCGCTGCTTGAGTTTATTCAGCCGGGCCGATACCCGGGAGGGCTCCACTTCGATGTTCTGGGCCTTCGACTCGCCCCGCAGGACGTGCTGGCGGGCAAAACCGCGAACGAGCTGACGCTGCGTCTCTTGCATCTGCTCCTCGGAGCGCTGGGAGGAGGAGCGGCGCATGGCCATCTTCAACTGGCGGCGATAGTTCCGGGTCGACAAGCTGTCGGTGCCGAACTCAGACGATGCGACAAGGGCCAGTGTAGAGTCGGTGAGGGGCTCGCCCACCTGGTAGGGGACGTCCTCCGTTGTCTCGGAGCCGTTCCCGCCCCCGCACCCTGTAAGAAGGCCAAGGGTCAGAATGGGAAGGGCGAGGACGAGAAAAAGACGATTGAAGGAGTTCGAAACGGGCATAGACACAAAACAGTCGGGTGAATGCGTGGATCAGACAGAAAGACGCCGAGAAAAAGCAGACCGGTGCACAGGGCGCCACTGAGACAAAGCGTAGGGAGCTTTCACCGCAGCGCTCACTCAGAAAACTGCAATCGAACGCCGCTAGTGATCGATGGATGCACGTCCCCCACATGGACATGTTTCTCGAAATGCAAGGCAAGAGCCGGGGGGCGAGGCCGGTGATTTCGTGCTGCGGCACGGGGATAATTAGGGAGTGAGATGGAGCTCTCCTCGTCCCTCGATGCTTCGACCCGCGATTGTCCTGCGGAACCCGGGGGTTGAATTTCCATGAACCTGAAACCTGGAAGGGTCCCTCATGTACACCGAAGCAGACTTACAGAAGACTGACCTGCCGCGTTCGTCTAGCCTGGTCTAGGACGCCGGCCTCTCACGCCGGTAGCACGGGTTCAAATCCCGTACGCGGTACGTCACGACGCTTTTTCGAGGCGCTGGCCTTCCTCCTCCCTCCCCCCAGGTCAGCGCCTCATTTTTTTGTTCCAACACGCAATTTGGAACGGCTCCTCCCGGGCAAATAAAAAAGCGGCGCCCCGAAGCTTTCGGGGCTGCCGCTGCTGTCTCAAAAAGGTCCCCCAGGATTACGCGTCGTCGGCCTCCTCCGCGCCGGCGCCCACCTCACCGTTCGGCTGGATGGCCTTGAGGCCCTTGAGGTTCTCCGGATTCAGAACGTTGTCGACGAGGCCGTACTCTTCGGCCTCCTCCGCGCTCATCCAGTAGTTGCGGTCGGCGTCGTCCTCAATCTGCTCGACGTCTTGGCCGGTGTGCAGGGCCAGGATCTCGTAGAGCCGCTTCTTCAGCCACATGATCTCCTGGGCCTGAATTTCGATGTCGGAGGCCTGCCCCTCGGCTCCACCCATCGGCTGGTGAATCATAACGCGGGAGTTGGGGAGGCACGCCCGGTTGTCGTCTTCGCCGGCGGCCAGCAGCACCGACCCCATAGAGGCCGCCAGACCCACGCAGATGGTGGAGACGGGCGCCCCAACGTACTGCATTGTGTCGTAGACCCCGAGGCCGCTGTAGATGACGCCCCCTGGCGAGTTAATGTAGAGATTGATGGGCTTCTCGGAGCTCTCGCTCGCCAGGTACAGGAGCTGAGCAACCGTCAGGTTGGCAATTTGGTCATTAATCGGGGTGCCGATAAAGACGATCCGCTCCTTCAGCAGCCGACTGAAGATGTCGTATGCGCGCTCGCCCCGGGTCGTCTGTTCGACGACCATAGGAACGAGCCCCGACATGGGTTGGTCGCCCATGTCCCCGTCGTGGATGCCTCCGGGGAGAGAAGTAAGATTTTTACTGAACGAGACAAAGTCGTCGACCATGACGGCAAAACGCGTTCCTGAAAGTCTCACTATGGACAGGGATGAACCTCGAAAGATGGGCGGTGGTTCCCCCTGGAGGAGGCCAGCGCCCGGTCTATACCTAGTCGTTACGGCGCGACGCGCTGGCGGGACTGCTGCTGTTCCTGCATCTCTTCCTCAAACTCCTTACGGCTCTTGGGCTGCACGTCGAGGCGGTCGAGCAGGAGGTCGTAGACCTTATCGCTCAGAATCTGCTGCTCAACCTTCTCCATCATCTCGGGCATCGTGCGGTAGAACTGCTCGATCTGCTGGGTCGACACCTCGTCGTCTCCCTCGGCCTGATCGGCGAAGAAGGCCTGGAGCTCCTCGTCGGACACCTCGATGTCTTCCTCTTCGATGATCGTGTCCCGGATGAGCATCCAGCGCCCCTGGTTTTCGGCGTCGCGGCGGTTGCGCTGGCGGAAGTGCTCCTCGTCGAAGTCCTCGGGCAACTCACCGTCGTTTTCCTCCTCCACCTGCTTGACGAACGAGTCAAGGTACCCTTCGATGACCGACTCGGGGACGGGGACGGGGTGCAGCTCCAGCATCTTGTCGATGATCTCGCCCTGCACCATCTCGCGGGCCCGCTCGTCCCAGGCCTCTTGAAGGCGCTCGCGGATGTCCTCGCGGAAGGCCTCCGGGTCGTGGAACTCCCCTTCGGAGGCGCGGCGGACGAACTCCTCGTCGAGCGGTGGCAAGTCGCGGCGCTTCACGTCGTTGACGGTGACCTCGTAGAGGCGATCGTCGCCCGTGCCCTCGTGTTCGTGTTCGTGCTGGGGGCCATGGCTGTGGCCCTGGGTGGGCTGCTCCTGCGGCAACATCACGCGGAAGGTGTGCCCGGCCTTCTTGCCCACGAGGGCCTCGCGGAGTTCCTCCTTCAGGCGCTCGTCGTCGAGGAAGAACGTGAGGTCCTCGTCCTTGTCCCCAATGATGGGCGTATCGGTCTGCGGGTCGATGCGCTGGAGGTCGATGTTGACGTAGTCGGTGTCCCCGGCCGGTTCGTCTTCCAGCGGCAGCAGGTCCGCCTCTTCCGTCCGGAGGCGCTCGACCTCTTCCTCCACGTCCTCCTCGGTCACCTCGGGGTCGAGCATCGGGATTTGCACCGCGGAGAGGTCCTGCAGCTCCACCTCGGGCCGGGCGCCGAACCGAATCGTGGCACGCAGGTCCTCGTCGACCTCGTAGTCAAGGTCCACGATCGTCGGCTGGCCGAGCGGCTCAATGTCGTCGTTCTCCTCAACCTCCCGCTCGAACGTTTCCTGCACGAACTGCTCGGCCACCTTGTAGCCGATCGCGTCCCCGTGCATCTTCTTCACGAGTCCGAGCGGGGCCTTTCCCTTGCGGAAGCCCTGCACGTCCATGTTTTTTCGCTGGGCCTTCAGGGCCTCCTTAAGCTTGGGCTTCAGGTCCTCGGCCGTGGCGTGGAGTTCGAGTTCGTACTCGACCGGAGAGGCCTTTGAGATCGTGGTGTCCATAGAGGGGGAGAGACGTTGCGCTGAAACAATGAGCGGCACCGGATGGGCAGAGGTCCCGCGACTTTCCGGGAAAACAGTACAATGCGTCGCCCGGAAAAAAGATCGCCCCAGGCCCTCTGCAACTGTCCGCTGGCGCCGCAAACCCCACAAATCCCGGATGAAAAGTGTGGGCGCGAGGAGTGATGTGTGAAGCGTGACAGGTGAGAAGCGAAGCGTGATTTGAAAGACGTGATCGGTAATCCGCCCTCACGCATCACGTCTCACGGATCAGGTCAGCTATCGGTACGTCACCCACTGGGCAATCTCGCGGACGCTGGGCGTCTTGCCGTAGGACAGGATGCCGACCCGATAGATGCGGCCGGCGAGCCAAATCATAGCCACAAACGTGGCGATCAGCAGTCCGAACGCCACTGCCATCTCCCAGATGGGCACCGTGGTGATGGCCGCTCGCAGCATCATGAGGATGGGGGAGAAGAAGGGAATAAGCGACAGCACGACGCTGATCGTCGCGTCCGGGCTTTCCAGAACAAAGGCCAGGAAGAGGAGGGGAAGGATGAGGGGGGTCATGACCGGCAGGAGCAGGTTCTGGGCGTCCTGCTGCTGCTCGACCGCCGACCCGACGGCGGCGAAGAGCGAGGCGTACAGCAAAAAGCCCCCCAGGAAGAAGAGGATGAACCAGACGATCAGGCCGAAGGGGATCGTGGGAATGGAGGCCCCGGCGGCCTCCGCCATGGCCTGCGGAGAGGCGCCTGCGGAAACCCCGAGCGATGAGGGGTCCATAAAGAGGGCCAGGAGGGGGGCAGCGCCCGCCACCCCCCCAACAACGGCCGCGGACCACACCAGCATCTGTGTGAGGCCCATGGCCCCGATCCCGAGCACCTTGCCCATCAGCAGCTCGAACGGGCGCACGGAGGAGACGATGATCTCGACGACGCGGTTGCTCTTCTCCTCAATCACGCCCTGCATCACGTACTGCCCGTAGATGAAGACGGCGAAGTAGATGATGAACGCCATGACGTACCCGATGGCCGTGTAGGCGAAGGTGTGATCCTCGCTCGTGCCCTCCTCGCGGAGCGTGCGGCTCTCCACGGCCACGTCCGACTCGAGGATTGACAGCACGCTCTTGGTGGCGTCGGCAGCCCGGAGACGCTGCTGCTGCACAACGCGGCCCACGCGGTCGTCGATCTGAATCTGATCGGCGAGGCCGCCCCCCTGCATCGAGTAGTAGGTGACCTGCCCCTTGCCGTCGAGCAGCGAGTCGGGGAGCAAGAGGTAGCCGTCGTAGGTCTCGTCGCGGACGGCCGCCCGCACCGAGTCGACCGGCTGGGCCACGGGCTGGAAGGCAATCTGCTCGTTGCTGGCGGCCGCGAGGGAGTCGGCCAACTGTTCCGTCTCGTCCACGACGGCAATCGTCTGCTGACTGCTCTGCTCGGCCAGATATCCGAGCGCGGCGGGGGCCGCGAGGACCAGGACGAAGCCGAAGGGCACCAGGAGCGTCGCCAGGATGAACGCCGTCGACCGCACCCGGCGCCAGTACTCGCTGCGCAGGATGAGCCAGATTTTTTGGAGGGACATCTCCATCTTCGGGGCCGAGACGTTTTGGAGGGGAGGGCGGAGCAGAGACGTGCAAATTACGGCGCCGCGACGGACTGCTGCTGCATGCGTTCGGCTTCGGCCTCGCCGACGACCTCCACGAAGATCTCGTTCAGGGGGGGCTCCACCCGCTCGTAGCGGTAGAGCTCATCGGTCCGATCGAGGGCCACGTCCAGAACGGTCCGGGCACTGGTATCGTCCGCAAGGATGAGTTCGGCCCGGTGGGCGCTTCGGGTGTTTACCCGCACCAGGCCGGCCCCCTCCAGTTCGTCGACGAACGCATCGGGGCCGTCGAATTCCAGGATCAGCGTGTTTTGCCCGAACTGTTTTTTAACGTCCCGGAGGGAGCCCTGGAGCACCACCTCGCCGTTTGCCATGAGGCAGATGTCGTCGCAGAGCTGTTCCACCTGTTCCATGCGGTGGGACGCGAAGAGAATCGTGCGGTCGTCCCGGCGCAGCTCCAGAATGATGTCCCGCAGGAGCTCGGCGTTGATGGGATCGAGGCCGCTGAAGGGCTCGTCGAAAATGAGGAGGGACGGGTCGTGCAGCAACGTGGCGATGAACTGAACCTTTTGCTGCATGCCCTTCGACAACTCCTCGGTCTTCATGTCGGCCCAGTCGGTGGCATCGAAGCGGTCAAGCCAGTGGTCGGCCTGCTCTCCGGCGTCGGCCCTGGAGAGGCCCTTGAGCGTGCCGAGGTAGACGAGCTGCTCTTTTACCCCGAGGCGGTCGTAGAGGCCCGACTCTTCGGGCAGGTACCCCATGCGCTGTTGGCTCCAAGGCCCCACCGTGCGCCCGTCGTACTGCACCGAGCCAGCGTCGGGCACCGCGATGTAGGTGATCATGCGGATCGTCGTGGTTTTGCCCGCCCCGTTGGGCCCAAGGAGGCCGAGGATGCGCCCAGGCTCGGCGGAGAACGACACGTCGTCTACCGCCACGGTGTCGCCGTAGCGCTTCGTCACGTTCGACACGTCGAGATGCGCCATGGGGAAGCCGGGTCTTCTCGATCGAGAGGGGGTGCGTTCCGGGAGAGAGGACAGCGGAGAGCGGCCCGCGCGGAGGAGGGGCCGCTCATCGTCGCGTGGATCCCTGAGCTATAGTTCGTCCATCTTCTCCGGCGGAATGCGGATGAGGTAACGCTGCTCGATGATCTCCTCGTGCACGTTGAAGAGGCCGGTACCGCGGAAGTCAACGGCAATGTCGGATCCGTTGATGCGCTTCACCTCCCCGATGCCATAGTACGACGGCTGGGGGCCGTAGTAAACGAGTTGGCCCTCCGAGAGGCGCCCGTCGCGCAGGGCAGTGCGGTGAAAAGCTGGAACCTCTTGAAGAAGGTCCAGCTGGTACGGCGTGGAAGACTGGTCGGAACGACTGCTCATGGCACTGAGGGAACTGATGAAATCCATTCCTACGTACGGTGCCCACGGTGCCAGGTTCGCTGCGACGCTGAGTCATAGGGCAATGGACCGTAAAGGAAATGAAAACGTCGGTCCCGGTCCGCCGAGATGAGGGGACCGACGAAAAAGGCGTAACGACTCCACGACGGGTGGACAACTCTCGGCGGGGCTCCGCGTAGCATATCATGTTCTGTGGCCCGTTCGAGGCAAAACACGGGCTGCTCGTTGCTCCGGAGGTCCCTGGGGCGACGTCCTCAACGGTTTTTGGTTTGAACGGTCTCTGACTATGCGCTACGACACGAAGATGGTCGACCGCCAGGTGGGCCGCAACGCTGAACTCTTTGCGCAGTCGATTGCCGACCTCGACTCTCGGAAGGAGCGCTACCCCTATCTCCGCATTCTCGTCAGCCTCATCGACCAGGCCCATCCCGAGTGGCGGCAGGCGCCCAACAAGGCGGAGCGAATCGCCGACCTCGCCTGCACGCTGAGCGACGACCAGCTCGACGCGGAGGAGGTGAAGGAGGTCATCCGGGTTCGGGACGAAGAACACGGATACCGCTCCTGAATGGGGAGTGCGGAATGTGGAGTTGGGGATGCAGTGCCCGACTGACTGACGCTATTCCCCGTTCCCAATTCCGAGTTCCTCACTCGGATACCCGGTCGGGATTGGCGTCGACGAAGCTGGCCCATCCGGTGTAGGACTCCGTGTCCCCGTGCGCGTCGCGGTTGCCGTGGCACAGGGCAATGGCGAGTGCGTCGGCGGTATCGTGCGAAAACTCCGCGTCTCCCGTCGACAGGATGGACTGGACCATGAAGCGCACTTGTCCTTTCGACGCGTTTCCGTTTCCCGTCACGGATTTCTTGACCTCTTTGGGCGTGTACTGGGCCACGGGGAGGTCCCGGTTGAGAGCCGCCATCATGGCGGCGGCCTGCGCACGCCCCAGCTTGAGCATGGCCTGAGGATTTTGGCCGTAGACCGGCATCTCGATGGCAAATTCCACCGGGTCGTGCTCGTCGATCACCCGGACGAGCGCGTCGTAGATCTGCTTGAGCCGGGTGGGGTGGTCCTCGGTGTCGCCGAGGCGGATCGTGTCGAAGCCCACGAGCTGCTCGTCGCCCTCGTTCGTGTCGATGAGGCCGTAGCCCGTTGCGCGCGAGCCCGGGTCGATGCCGAGGATAATCATTGGTTTCCGGAGGAGTGGGGAAAGAAGAAGGAGGGTGTGCTCGAAAGGTTGCTATTCCCTGCCCAATGCCCAACCGGCTGCTATGCCTCCGTGCCGAGCGCCAGGGGAGTGCCGTTGAGCTGAAGCGTCGTGTAGACGGCCTCCACGTCGTTGAGGTCGTTGATCTTCTCGATCAGGGCCTCCACCTCGTCGCGCTCATCGGGGTCGAGCGTGACGGTCGTGGTGGGGATGCGTACGAGTCCGGAGGCGGCGGAATCGAGGTCGGCCTCGTCGAGGGCCGCCTCTACGTCGGCGAAGGCCTCCCGGGAGGTGAGCACGACATACGCCCCGTCGGACTCATCCACCTCCTCGGCGCCGGCGTCCACCACAATCTCGAAGAGGGTCATCTCGTCCACGGCGTCGGCCGGAATCGTAAAGCGGCCCTTCTGCTCGAACAGGTAGGCCACCGATCCGTCCTTTCCCAGGTTGCCGCCGTGGTCGGTGAAGAGGTTGCGGAGGTCTTTGACGGTGCGATTGATGTTTTCCGTCTCGGCCTCCACGAAGACCGCAACGCCGTGGGGCGCGTAGCCCTCGTAGGTGACCTTCTCGCGGCCCTCTTCCTCCAGTTCGCCGGTGCCCCGCTTGATGGCCCGCTCGATGGTGTCTTTCGCCATGTCCTCCTCCCGGGCTCGCTCCAGGGCCTGGGCCAGGGCCACGTTGGCGTCGGGGTCGCCCCCGCCCTCCCGGGCCGCCGTCTCGATTTCCTGCGACAGCTTGGCCCAGATCCTCGACTTGCGCCGGTCGTCTTTCTGCTTCTTGCGCTTAACTTTTGCCCACTTGCGTGTGTGTCCGGCCATGATGATAGGGCGAGGATTGAGAGAAGAGGTTCGAGTGTGTTTATAACGCCGGGGCGAAGAAATTGATTGCGGCAAGCAGAATGCGAATATCGGGGTAGAACGCCCGCAACAGGTTTAAGCCGGTTGATCCGGCCGAGATGAATCGGACAGGACGGATCGGTCAGACAGACCGGCATTAGATATTGAGCTCACGATCAAGGTCCTCCGGCGAAATGTTAACGACGGAAATGCCTTCCTCAGAGAGGAGTCTCATGGAGGCCCGCTTTGAGTAGCCCGCGAGTTCGGCTGCTTTGCCGAGAGAAACGCGTTCGGCCTCGTAGAGCTTGATGCTGAGGAGGAGACGGGCCTCGTCGGTGGGGACCTGCGATGGAAGATCGGTGGTAAGCTGACTCACGGCATGCGCAGTCTGGGGGACAGTCGGGCAAGGAACGACCACCTGTACGTCCGATGCCTGGGAGCAGTTCGGAAAAGGCGTTGTGTGGGAGCGTATTCCATGGCTGAAAGGCCTCTCGCACAGCTTACGTTCTACCAGCGTCAGGTGCGAGTCGTCACCAGGGCGGATCCGGGGCGGGACTCACGAAGCGTCGGGACGAGACGAACCCTACCACGGAGGCTGACGATTGTCCTACGGAAGGCAAACACTCAGCAACGTCGCCCAGCCGATGCCACGAAGCCCATGAACGTCCTCTTCCTCGTCCCGGACATCCACGACCTGCAAACCGGAGGCAACGTATACAACCGGCGGGTGGTGGCGGGCATCCGTCCCGAGGCGTCGGTTCGAGTCGTCGCCTGGACCCCCGACGAGGGAGAGCCCTTGGACCCCGATCTCCCGACGACGGACGCGATTGTCATAGACAGTCTTCTGGCGCAGCACCCGGCGTCTCTTCAGGCCGTGGCGGAGGCCCAGCCGAGCGCGACGACGATTCTGATGGTACACTACCTGCACTGCATCGACCCGCACGAGGCAGACACGGAGGCCGCTACGGACGAACGCAAGGCGCTCAGAATCGTCGACGGGGCCATCACGACGAGCTGCTTCACGCGGCGGGCGCTGGTAGAGGAGGGCCTGCCTGCCGACCGGGTCCGGGTCGCGCGGCCGGGCCTCGGCGAGCAGTACCGGGGACGGTGTCCAGCTCGCTTGAACCGGGGGCCCCCGCGAATGCTCACAGTCGCCAATCTGCTCCCCGCAAAAGGCCTCGACTCCTTCGTGGAGGTGCTCCGCGGCCTGCGGACGCTGCCGTGGACGTGGACCCTCGTGGGAAATGCGTCGCTCGATCCTGAGTACGCCGAACGCGTGCATCGGCGGCTCCGGGCGGCGGGCCTGGCCGGGCGCGTCACGTGGACCGGTACGGTCGCGCCCGAGACCCTCCGCACGTGGTACGACCGGGCCGATCTGTTCGTCCTCCCCTCCCGCTTCGAAACGTGCAGCCTGTCGACCCGGGAGGCAATGGCCCGAGGCCTGCCGGTGGTGGGCTACCGGGTGGGGGGCATGGCGGAAAATTTCGATGGCGCCGCCGCGGGCCATCTCGTCCCCCCGGGCACCCCCTCGGCGCTCCAGGCGGCGCTGCGATCGCTCCTCAGGGATCCGATGACACGGGGGCGGAAGGGAGACGCAGCGTGGCGGCGCAGCCGCGCGTTTCCAGCGTGGGAAGAGGCCGCGGATCGGTTTCGGGAGACACTGGCCACGCTGCACGCCCGGACTGTCGGGGCCCCGTAGCGGGGCGCACGGCTACCGCACCAGCAGCGACGGCGGGACCCCCTTCGGCCGCAGCGCCGGGAGCCCGGTCGTGTCCGCCGTCCCGCCCCGATCGTGGGCCGCCAGCAGGCGGACGAGGAACGAGTACAGTCCCTCCTGGCGGAGGCGGGGACTCGCGTCGGCCGGGACCAAGCCGTCGGTAAAGTCGTGCCGCCGGGCGCGGTCGACGAGCGTGGAGTCGGTGCTGAGCACGTGAATCGGGACCGTCCGGTCGGTGGTCTCGATCAGCGGCGGCTGGTGATCGCCCAGGAGCAGCACGAGGCTGCCGGGCGGAGCCTTCTCGGTCAGGTACTCGCGGAGGACGCGCCACTCGTGGGCCACGTGGCGAAGGTAGCGCTGCGGCGTCGGCTGGTCGTAAATGGTTGGGCTCGTGATGGAGTCCGGCAAGAACACCGGGGGAAACGACTCGGCGTTCGGGTGGGGCGAGGGGTTCGCGCTCGTCTGCTGGTTGAACTGACGCCAGTCGCCGGGGTAGGGGGGCAGGCCGTAGTTCCAGAGCGAGTGGGAGTCGACGGTCTCGAAGAAGAGGAAAGACGGCGCCGTCGAGCCGGACAGGTAGGTCTCGTGGGTAAAGTGGAGGCTGTACTGGTCGGGAGCGTTCGCGAGGCCGTAGGAGGGGCCGCGATACTTGAGGTCCTTCCGGTAGATCGTCGCGTCGAAGTCATAGAGGTTGCGGACCGGGAGGCCGGGCCGCTCAAAGGTGAAGGGCTGGAGGGCGAGCGTGCGGTAGCCCTGCCGGTTGAGGAAACGGATGAGGTGGGGGATTTCCGCGTCCGAGTGCAGCGCCGTGCTCTGGAATTGATTGTAGAGCAACTGGTGCTTCACCCGCACTCCCGTAAAGAGCGAGGCCATGGAGAGCCACGACCGTCCGCCCCGCACGGGAATGTCGCAGCGCGCCGTGGCCCGGTGCCAGCCGTCGGCGGCGAAGACCGAGTCGGTGCGTTGCATGAGGGTGCGGTACGGCGCGCGCAGGGCCGGATGTCTGTTGAGGGCCGATCCGTACGACTCGATCATGAGGAGGTAGATCGGCGGGCGCCGGTCGATCGAGAGCGTGTCGTAGGTTGCGTAGGTCGAGTCGACAGGGGCCGTCTGCAGTGAGTCGAGCATCCCCCGCAGCCGAAGCGAAGCCTGCACGTTGGCAACGGCGCTGGCGGTGGTCGTGTGCACGCGAGTCCGTTCGTTCGAGGACTGATACGTAAGGTTTACGGACCCGAGCTCCAGGGCCGGCCCGACGACCCCGACCAGCGGCCAGGCCACGAGGTGCGCGGCGAGCAGGACCGTCCGGCAGCCGCCGTGGCGCCCCGTCCGGGCCACCGTGCGGAGACTCCACGCCACGAGGCCCCCGATCCCGGCGACGCCGACAAGCGCAAGAAGGGCAATGCCGCCCGCCCGCCACGACCAGAGGTTGAGCAGGAGGTAGCCGAGATTATCGACGTATTGAAGGTCTTCGTAGAGAATGCCGCTTCGGCGGAAGGCCGCGTACACGATCGCGTCGTACGTCTCGTAGACGAGAAGCGCCCCGACGGCCACGCCCGCCCCGATCCGAGCCGTGCGTGCCCATCGCGTACGCCCCGCGTAGACGACCGCCGTGACGAGCACGAGCGCCTCCACGCAGAGGGGAACGTAGGGGCTCCGGGGGAGTGGCGTGGCCAGGGCCGGGAGATACAGAAGCAGAGTGAGAAGGCCTCCCGCCCCGATGAAAAGAGCCAGTTCCCGACCGGGGGCAGACAGCGACGTGCTCCACCGATTCGACATATTGGTGGGGGAGGAAGGTTGTAGAAGCCTTTTGCCGATTTGACCTGGGGCTGCCCTTCCGCCTACCGCATCGAGTCTGGGCGTGCGGCCGTATGGGGGGCTTTCCCAAAAACCTCCACGATAGAGCGGAGCTCGAGTCTATTCGTCAAGGGCCCCCCACGATCGGCAAGACAGTTTCCATGTGCCGGAGAACCTCGACTCTCATTTCGGGATCAACCCCACACTGCTCGTTCCCGCTGAAATGCCTTCACCAGAAGGACATCTGCATCGATCAGCGGGAGATCCAGTCAAGAACTGCGCGGACATCCCCGGCGGCTCCGGCTCAAGACTCCCCCAACGCCCACCGCGGCGCAACGATCCCCCACAGCGAGCGCCCG
The DNA here is from genome assembly GCA_964601725.1 of uncultured Salinivenus sp. Lineage (GTDB taxonomy): Bacteria > Bacteroidota > Rhodothermia > Rhodothermales > Salinibacteraceae > Salinibacter. The sequence continues at coordinate 16,423 of CAZRPQ010000010.1, forward strand.
AACGAGAAGAGGAGCGCCGCCGTCGCCACGGCCACGAGCGGGCGGTACAGGCTCGGGTACGGAAGGAACGACACGAGCAGCGCCCCGACCATGCACCCGTACACGTACCGGGCCATCGACGAGCGAGACTCCGTCTTCTGAGGAGTGGGGAGGAGGAAGAGGCCCACGACGAATCCGTAGCGCAGCAGGCCCGCGCCCAGAATCCATGGGGGCAGGGCCCCGCGGAACGCCGCGAGTCCACAGAGGAGCAGGAGGAAGAGCGCGTCGGTCTCTTTGTCGAGAAACGCCCCGAACTCAGAGGAGAGCGCGTGCCGCCGGGCGAGCCAGCCGTCGAGCCCGTCGAGGACAAGAACGAGAAGACTGAGCGCAATGAGAAGCAAGGGGTGCGCGGCCGCCGGGGGGAGAAGGGCCAGAAGGCCGATTCGAAACACCGTCACGCCGTTGGCGACCCCGAAGGATCCGTCCGGGGTCCAGCGCGCACGCTGCACCACGACGAAAATGCCGAGCATGACCATCCCCACGAAGAGGAGGGGGCCGAGGGTGCGGAGCCACACGGTCCCCGCGGCCGCAAGCAGCACGGCAACGGCGTTGGCGAGCGACCAGCGCTCGCTACGGGTTGTCGACTGGAGACGAGACGAAAACGAAGCCACGAACGAGAAAACGATTATGCACGCAAAAGCCTGACGACTAACACACGCCGCTCCTCCTCAACAGATTCCTCGCTCTCGGATACGTAACGCTCCTCCTGCATTCGCCCGGGTGCTCTTCTGTGGCATTCTGCAATCGCGAAGATGCCATCACGAACAGCACTTTGGAGATGCAGGGCCGCATCACAGGCCGAATGAACGCAAGATCATGCTCATGGGGCATGCGGCATCCCCAGTTGTCCCCTCATTCTGGACGAGAGACCACTGGAAATCGCCGCCCCGAAGACCATTCAGGGTTGTCTCTGTATCGTTCGATAGCATTTCAAGTCTGTGAGTTGACATCGATGGTCATTGCCAGCGCCCGGTATGACCGCGGACCGCCGACGACGGACGGCCGTTTCTCGCTTGCCAACGGCGGTCCGCTGTCAGCCGTCAGCCGTCGTCACATTTGAGGCAAATCGCTATTGACTCAACTCACAGGTCTGGAATGCGACCTATCG
>CAZRPQ010000011.1:0-17552 GCA_964601725.1 uncultured Salinivenus sp.
ACTCGGTCGCTCTCGCTCCCAGCGCTCCGCTCGGAATGACGATTTTTAAAGTTGTCTGCTGGTCTACTTAGCCGGCGAACGGCAGACGCTGGGAGGGGACGCCGCAGCCTCTCGGGGAGAGGGGGGCGCTTCGGACGGTGCCCTATTCCGCGTCGAGGAGCGTCGAGGCGGCCCCGTCGCGGTCACGGAGGTGCATCACCTCGCGCCCAATCGGCCAGGCCAGCAGGAGGGCAATGCCCAGAGAGCTCGTCAGGATGATCGTAGACCCGACGAGGGGCACGGGGAAGAGGGTGTTCAGGGCCTTCAGGAGGTTCGTGACCCCGAGGACAATGGTGAGGAACACGACTCCGCCCATGAGGACATTGTACCGCGGGCTGCTGATGGCCTCCGGGCCGAGCTCCGCGACACTATTCACCATGAGGAGCAGGTAGATCGCGACGATGGGCAAAATGACTCCGTTCAGGGCCTGGGCGAGGATGATGGCGGGAATGGGCTGGACCTGAGCCACCCCGAAGCCGACCCCGACGCCGAGCACGCCTCCCCAGACCAGGCGGTACTTGCGCCCGTCCTCCTGCCACTCCGGATCCTCCCGATCGTCGGCAGCAAGGGCCTTGGCGACGATGGCGGCCGCCATCGACGCGGTGATCGCCGAGCTGAAGCCGGCCGCGTACAGGCCGACCCCGAGCAGGGCTCTCGCCCAGTCGCCCAGTTGCCGGGCCAGCTGGTCGGCAAGCTTCTGAAACGTAAACGCGTCGGCCATTGCTGCCCCTACGACCAGCACGCTCAGTGAAATAATGCCGCCGAGGACGATGGCAATGGACAGGCTGACCCGCATCTCCCGGATCGTCTGCCCCTCGGAGACCCCGGAACCCAGGAAAAGGTTGTAGGGCACCACCGTCGTTCCGATGAGGCCCAGAATGAGCAGGCCCGATCCGTCGGGGAACTGCGGCACGAGGCCGCCGCGGAGCAACGCCGACACCGGCGGGTCCAGGAGGACGGCCGTCGTAAAGAAGCACACGCCCATGACGGCGACCACGACGCCAAGCACGTGGGCCACCGTGCGCGTCGTGCCGAACCACAGCAACAGCCCGGCCCCGAGGCCCGAGAGGAGGGTGTACCACACGGGGGACCGTCCAGAGATCAGCTTGAAGCCCTCCACCGCCCCCAAAATGTTGCCCGCTTCGTAGGCGGCACAGCCGAGGATGATGGCCCCCCCGACCGTCACCGTCACGACCGTCCCGAGGGGCCGCCCCGCAAAGTGGGTCCGGAGGGATTCCCCGAGGTTGCGGCCCGTCGCCAGCGTGAGCCGGGCGCTCGCTTCCTGCAGCACGATGCAGGCCCCGATCGAAAAGGTGAGCGCCCACGCGAGGCCGTATCCGAACTCCGCGCCCGCGGAGGCGGCCGTCGTGACCGTTCCGGGTCCAATGAACGCGGCCGAAAGGATCGACCAGAACAGGACGTGGAGCAGCCGTCGTTTCATTGAGCGAGGGGGGAGTCTCGATGTCCACGAAGGCGAGCGTCTTCAAACACTTCCCGGGCGACCAAGCGTGCCCGGCCCATTCGTTTTCTGCTGAGAGTACAGGCGAGCGCGGGAAGATCCAAGTCTCCACTGTTCCCTGTAGCGACTCCCAACCGTATCCTATCGGAAAGCAGCCTACACGCCGCATCCGATTTGGCGTACTCCCACCCTTTCCACTCTCCACTCCCATGCTCCCGCGCCCCCCGCTCTCTCACCCAACCGCGCCGGTTGAAAACGCCGCCCAGGACCTCGTTCTTCTGGACACTCCATTATTCCCTCTAAGCACGCGTTGTGCTATATGTCGACAGTATGCGTACCCTCTCCAAACGCCAGAAATGGGCATGTTTGTCGTCCCAAACACCGACAGCGGTCGTGTGCAGGCTTTGATTTGGGACCCATCCGACTGGGGGGGAGGCTTCTTCGATCGTCATGTAGGCACCAAATCGAGTGTGGAGCGACGGGTGTGATGGTTTCGTCCGGAAGAAGCAGTCTCCCGGTGCCAGGCACATGCCTTACACAACAGCACAACCCATTCTCCAAGCGTTCCTCCCTCCTCCGATGCGCCGCACCCTCGCCGCGACGCTCCTGCTCCTCGTCGTTCCCGTCTTTGCGGGGGCCCAGTCCCCGTCCCCGTCCATCGAGCGCGTCGATCCGCCCTTTTGGTGGGTCGGCATGGAGCATCCGACCGTCGAGCTCATGGTCTACGGCGAGGACATCGCGGAGACGCGAGTCCGCCTGGACGCCCATCCGGGGGTTACGCTGGAGCGGGTCACGGAGGTCGAAAACCCCAACCACGCGTTCGTCCGCCTGCGCATCGCCGACGCGGCCGAGCCGGGCACGCTCACGCTCCGCTTCCGGCACGCTGACGGGGTGCTCACGCGGGACTACGAGCTGCGGGCGCGGCGCGAGCCGGGCACCTACGCGCAGGGCTTCTCCAGCGAGGACGTCATCTACCTCCTCATGCCGGACCGCTTCGCGAACGGCACCCCGGAGAACGACTCCATTCCGGGGCTCCTGGAGGGGGTCGACCGCTCGGACCCGAACGCCCGACACGGCGGCGACTTCGCCGGCGTCCGCGAGCACCTCGGCTACCTCGACGCCCTGGGCATGACGGCGATCTGGATGACCCCCATCTTCGAGAACGACATGCCTCCGGAGTATGGCGCCTACCACGGCTACGCCGCCACCGACATGTACAAGGTCGACCCCCGCTTCGGGAGCAACGCGGAGTTCCGCACCCTCGTGGCGGCCACCCACGACCGCGGGATGAAGGTGATCATGGACATGATTCACAACCACGTGGGCCGCCGGCACTGGTGGATGGACGATCCGCCCACCGCCGACTGGTTCCACGACCGGAAAAAATACGGCCAGACGAGCTACCGCGGCTCGGCCGCAATGGACCCGTACGCGTCCCAGCACGACCGTCAAAAGCTGGTGAACGGCTGGTTCGTGCCCTCCATGCCCGACCTCAACCAGGACAATGAGCTGCTCGCCCGCTACCTTATCCAAAATACGCTCTGGTGGATCGAGTACAGCGGCATCGACGGCATTCGCATGGACACCTACCTCTACGCCGATCAGGCGTACATGGCACGCTGGACAAAGCGAGTGCTGGAGGAGTACCCCGACTTCAACATCGTCGGCGAGAGCTGGGTGAACACCGTCCCCCATGAGGCCTACTGGCAGGACAACTTCCAGGCCCACCCCAACGGCTACGACTCAAACCTCCCCAGCGTCACGGACTTTCCCCTGCATTTTGCGATGCGGGAGGCCTTTACGCAGGACTTTGGGTGGACCTCGGGCCTGCGGCGGCTCTACTACACGCTCGCCCAAGACCACGTCTACCCCGAGCCGAACAACCTCGTCACCTTCCTCGACAACCACGACACCTCGCGGTTCTTCACGGCCCTCGGCGAGAACCAGGCCGAGTTCAAGCTGGGGTACACCGTTCTCATGACGACGCGGGGCATTCCGCAGGTGTACTACGCCACGGAGCTCATGCAGCCGATGCTCGACGTGGAGGGGGACGGCGCCAAGCGGCCCGACATGCCCGGCGGCTGGCCGTCCGACGAGCGCAGCGTGTTCACCGAAGAGGGCCGCACGGCCCGCGAGAACGAGGCGCACGACTTCGTCACGACCCTCACGACGTGGCGCGAGACCGCAGACGTGGTGCACCACGGCCAGCTCACGCACTACGTCCCGCAGGACAACACCTACGTCTATGTTCGCCACGACAGCGACGACGCGGTCCTGGTGGTCCTTAATAACGCGACGGACGCGCGCGCTCTGTCCCTCGATCGCTTCGAGGAGCGCCTTCGAGGCTACACGCAGGGCCGCGACGTCATCAGTGGTCGAACGGTCGTGCTCAACGACACGCTTACGGTCCCCGCGAAGACGCCGATGGTGCTCGAGCTCCAGCGTTGAGGCGCCCCACAGGCCGCATCGAGGACGTTGGTTGTCGGAATTGCTCCTCCGCTGAGCCGTCATCCGTCGTTCGTTTCGTCCCTGTGTTCGCCCGGAGGGCCGTAGGGCCTGTCCCGAGGGTGGAAGCCTTGGTGCCGTAGACCGTTTGCCCTCAAGAGCGCACTGCAAGTAGCCCCATTTGCCGATGCGTGAGAACGTTCTCAAATGAGTGCCTACTTTTGGCCCCATACTGCCTCTGTCCCGAATGCTCTCGGGATCGAGTGCGGGCGTGTGGGCGTTCTTCTCCCATGCTCCCAGGTGTCCGAACGCCTACACCCGTCGGCATAATCTTCGGAAACTTTTGCACGGCTCGGCATGAGCAGTCCCGACCCATCAGCGCCCAACCGCCGCACCGGCGACGTTCCGCCCGGAGAGATCCTTGCCCCCTCTCCCGTGCTGACACTCATCGCGTTCCTGATGGGCGTGGGGATCGACTGGGCCTTCCCGGTCGCTCTCCTCACGTGGCCCTGGAATCTTCCCCTCGGTGCGGTTCTTCTCGTCGTGGGGAGCCTTGTCTTTGGGGGAGCAATACGGACCATGCGGGCCCACGAGAAACATCCGTCCCACTCCGACGAGCCGCCGGAGCTCATCCGAGAGGGGGTCTACCGCTACAGCCGGAACCCGATTTACGTCGGGCATAGTATCGCGCACGTGGGGGGAAGCGTGCTCGTCAACAGCGTGTGGCCTCTCGTGACCCTCGTGCCGGTCCTCTGGTATCTGCGCCGCGTGATCCAACAGGAGGAGGCGCGCCTCGAGGCGCTCTTCGGCCCGGAGTACGATCGGTACCGAGAGGACGTCCGTCGGTGGCTCTGAGGACGAGCGCTGGGGACACTTACTGAGCTGTACAGAAGTCCTTAAAGAGAACGTCGGTGCGTGTGGGCGTCCGGGCGTTTGGACGTGTGGCAGGAAAACGCCCACATGCCCATCTCGACAGCGGTCGGGACATGTACTCCCGTACTTGATCCCTGCATATTCGAGCAGTCCCGAGCGCGGTAGGCAACGACTCTTTCCCGATAAGATTCGGGACTTCCGCACGAACGTTCTCACGTATCGGGGAGCCCCGAGAATTAGGGCCAGAGGCCGCGCTGTTGCGTCACGTCGGCCACGCGCCGGATGGCCCGAACCAGGGCGGCCGTCCGAAGACCGACCGGGTCGGGCGAGTGTGCCTCGGCTCCTCCTGTTCCGTCCACTCGGGTGCTGTTCACCGCGCCGTTGATTTCTCGCTGCTCCTCGAGGACCGCCTCGGTGGACCGCTCCATTTTTCGACGCAGCTTTCGATTGACCCGATCGAGGTCCCACTGCTCATTCTCAATGTTCTGGACCCATTCGAAGTAGCTCACGGTGACGCCGCCCGCGTTGGCCAGGATGTCGGGCAGCACCGGAATGCCCCGCTCGAACAGAATATCGTCGGCCGCAGATGTCGTGGGGCCGTTGGCCGCCTCCACCACGAAGCGGGCCCGGACGTCCGGCGCGTTGTCGGCGCGAATCTGGTTTTCCAGCGCCGCGGGAATGAGAATGTCACAGGGCAGGGCGAGGAGGTCCTCGTTCGAGACGGGCTCTGTGTTGTCGAGGTCGACGACAGAGCCGGTCTTCTGCTTGTGCGCGAGCGCCGCCTCCGGATCGAGACCGTCCGAGGAATAAACGCCGCCCTGCGAGTCGCTCACGGCGACGATCGTGGCCCCGGCCTCGTCGAAGAACCGCGCGGCGGTGGCCCCGGCGTTGCCGTAGCCCTGGATGGCGACAGTGGCCTCCGGCACCGCCTCGAGCCCGTCCACCACTCCGCGCTCAAGGGCTTTTTGTGTGGCGAAGAGAAGCCCCCGGGCGGTCGCCTCTTGCCGCCCCCGCGATCCCCCGATGTCGACCGGCTTGCCGGTGACGACCGGAAGGTTGTTCGTGCCCCGGTGCATCATGTCGTAGGTGTCGTAGACCCACGCCATCGTCTCCGCGTCGGTGTTCACGTCTGGGGCCGGCACGTCGGTGTGGGGACCGAGGTTGTCCCCGAGATCGGAGATGAACCGCCGCGTGATCCGGCGAAGTTCAACCGTTGAAAGTTGCTTCGGGTTGCAGGCCACGCCGCCTTTGGCGCCCCCAAACGGCACGTCGACCACGGCCGTCTTCCAGGTCATCCAGGAGGCGAGGGCGCGCACCTCGTCGGCCGTCACGTCCGGATGGTAGCGGAGCCCGCCCTTTCCCGGTCCGCGCACCTGGCTGTGGAGGACGCGATACCCAACAAAGTTCTCCACCGTTCCATCCTCCATCTGAATGGGACATTCGACCGTGATCACCCGGCGGGGCCGAATCAGAAAATTGGCGAGGCCCTCCCGGAGGTCGGGGAGGTAGGGAAGGACCCGCTCGAACTGCCGCTGAGCGAGGTCGAACGGATTGAGGTCCTCGGGGGCCGTCTCGGCTGGGGCGCGGGTCTGCGTGGCGGAAGACATGAATGATCGGGTGAGGTTTTTCGACGGGGAGGGTGAGTCTTGGAAGCGCTTCCGAAAACCAATTTAAAACATATTCACTCTCGGGGAGGGACGCAACCGGAGACGGCTTGGGTCCCCGGTGGAGGCCGTCGCTACGAGGCCCGGCCCGTGCAGAAGGGAGAAGAGGGAAGCGCCGGAGGCGCACGCCTTCGTCCGCGATCACCAGAACCAAGAGAAGCAGGGACGAGTCTCCGCCGAGACGGCCTACGATCCCCCCTATTCCTGCCCATTCACGGGCTTGGTCCGGACGAGAATTGCTCCCGCGACGTTGCCCAACCCGAACTTGAATTGCGCCTCCTGGGCGTCGAAGTGTTCGATGGTGGAGACGTTCATCGCGCGAATTTGCCGGAGGGACTCGGAGGACCCGTACGGATTGGTCGACCCGTCAAGGTAGACCTTGATCTCCACCGGGTCGTTGAAGCTTGACGGTCCCCGCTTCCGGAGCCAGTTTGACTGGTACCGCTGCACGACCTCATACGCCGACAGACCGTCGACAGGCTCGGACAGCTCGCTCATGACGATCTGGTCCGACGACACGCCCGATTGTTGCGTCGACGACGAGGAGCCGCACCCCATCAGGCCGAGGGAGAGAACGAGGAGGACAGCGACCTCACGCACGAGCGACATGACTCTGGGGAATCGGTAGGAGGGATGGCGGGGTCGCTTGCACAATCCGCAAGCAAAGGAATTTTTATACGGCGGCGTCCCGCTCATCGTTCGCCCCCTCGTATGGTGGTATGTGCGCCTCGTCAGACCTCGACCACGAGGCCGGGGTCGAACGACGGGTTCTCATCCCCGTGCCCACGAGGGTTGGCCACCACCCGCGTCTCGCCGAGCCGGTAGTCGAACGAGGCGTGAACGTGCCCGTGCACCCAGAGCGCGGCCCCTGACCGTCGGACGAGCCGGCCCCGCCGGGCCACAAACGCCGCGCTGGTGAGGCTGTCGGCGTAGCGCGGGTCGACCGAGCGAACCGAGGGTGGGTGATGCGTCACGACGACGGTCGTTCGGAGGTCCGGCCTGGGCGGCTCGTCGAATTGTTCGCGGAGCCACTGCACCGCGGTGTGGTGGGTGCGGGCCGTGTCGCGGGGCCGCAGGGGGCGGCGGGCCCGTAGCAGGTGGATGCGCTCGTAGTCGTCCATGTTGGCCCGACAGGCCTTCATCGCCTGGGCCCGCCGGTTCTTGAAGAGCTCAAATCCCGTCCAGAGCGTGCACCCGAGGATCCGAACGTCCCCGATCGTGACCGACGCCCGCTCGAGGACGTAAGTGCCGCGGGCCGAGGCGCCCTGGCGGTCGATTTCGCAGAGGGGGCTTCCGGCCCGTTTCAGGGCCGGGCGGGTCGTATCCAGATGGCGGTCGTAGTGCTCGTGGTTGCCAGCCACGTAGACGACGGGCACCTCGGGGAAGGCCCGGCGGGCCCATCGGAGGCCTTCGGTGCCCCAGTGGATGTCTCCGGCGAGCACGACGAGGTCGGCGGGCGGGCCGCCTGGGCCGGACGGCTCCGTCGCCTCGGGGGGCGGATGGTGGCGGAGGTGCAGGTCGCTGAGGATGCGGAGGCGCACGGGAGCAGGGGCGGTCTCGGTCGGCGATTGGTGGGGGACGAGCGGCCTGTGAGCGTGCCTCGGACGCTCGCACGGGCCAGGTGTTCGGCCTGAGCGCGGAGCATCCTCGTCGGCCGCCGACCCGACGTTGAGTTTTTGCGGGGACGTTGCGGTTCAGGGCCGCCACGAGCGCACCTCTCCAGAGGTCACGCGTACCGTACCTGCATGCATTCTAGTCCCAAACACTCCATTCCATGTCCACGCTCCCCGATTCCATTGGCCACCGTCTCTTCAAGGAGGTGGCCGACCGCTCGTTCGACGCCATCACGATCACCCGGGCCGACGGCGACGAGGCCCCCCTCGAAATTATCTACGTAAACGAGGCCTTCACCGAAATGACCGGCTACGAGGCCGAGGAGGTGATTGGGGAGACGCCCGGCATGCTCCAGGGCCCAGAGACCGATCCTGAGGTGCTCGACCGGCTCGATCGGAAGATGCAACGCGGCGATCCGTTCCATGGCGAGACGGTGAACTACCGGAAGGACGGATCGGCGTTCATCATCGAATGGAAGGTGGCGCCCGTGGGGCAGGAGGGAGACACCACCTACCACGTGGCGGTCCAGCGCGACGTCACGAATCGCCGCGAGACCTCCGAAGCGTCGGCGTGACGGCCATACAGGGCGTCCGCGCTCACGCGTGGACCGCCGAGCCGGCTTGAGCCTCCACCTCGTCGGGGGCCTTCGGAAGGGCGGGGCCCAGCACTCGGGCGCCGTCCTCCGTAATCAGCACGTCATCTTCGATCCGGACGCCGCCGAGGCCGAGGAAGTCCTCGACCCGCTCGTAGTTGATGAAAGAGCTGTGCCGCTGCTCGCTCTGCCAGCGCTCCACGAGCGGGGGAATGAAGTAGCAGCCCGGCTCCACCGTCGCCACGAATCCCGGCTGGAGGGGACGAGCGAGCCGCAGGGTGTGGAGCCCAAACTGCTCGGAGCGCGTCTGGTCGTCGGCGTAGCCCACGTAGTCTTCGCCGAGGCTCTCCATGTCGTGCGCGTCGAGCCCCATCATGTGGCCCAGGCCGTGGGGAAAGAAAAGGGCGTGCGCCCCAGCCGCAACGGCCGCCTCGGGGTCGCCCTGCATGAGCCCGATCTCGACGAGGTGTCCGGTCAGCGTGCGGGCGGCGAGCAGGTGGATGTCTTTGAAGGGAACGCCGGGCGCCAGGGCCTCGATTGCGGCCTCCTGCGCCGCCAGCACGGCCTCGTAGATCGCCCTCTGCCGCGCCGAAAAGGCACCGCCAACCGGCGTCGTCCGGGTGATGTCGCCCGCGTAGTACAGTGGAGAGGCCGCCCCCGCATCGACCAGCAACAGGTCCTCCTCTTGGAGCGTGTTTGTGTAGGAGTGGTTGTGGAGGATCTCGCCGTGAACCGAACAGGTGGGAGTAAACGAGAAGGTGCTCCCTTCTCCGGCAACGAGACTCGTCATCCCCCCCATGATCTCTTGCTCTGAGGCGCCGGGCACGGCGTGGCGCTGTGCGTACTCGTGGAGGCGGGCGGTCCGTTCGAGGGCCTCTTCAATCTGGGCGACCTCGGCGTCCGACTTGACGGATCGCTGGGCGACCACGGCCCGAATCAGGGGCTCCGAGACGAAGGCGTCGAGCCGCGAGTTCTGAATCCCGAGCAGCGACCCGTACCGGACGCGGTGCTCGGCCCGGTAGGGGGGGAGGACGTGGATGGCCCGTCCCTGCTCCCGGCCGGTCGTGAGGGTCGCCTCGAGGTCCGAGACCGGAGCGACCGACTCGACGCCCGCGGCGGCCGCCCCCTCGCGAAGGGAAAACTGCTCCCCCGACCAGATGACGTCTTCCAGGCCTTCGTCCTCGCCGAAGAGGGTCGACGTGCCCGCATCGAGGTCGATCAGGCCGTACAGGTCGGGCCGGTCGAGGCCGAAGTAATACAGAAACGTACTGTCCTGACGGAAGGGATGGTGGGGGTTGTCTACATAATTTCTCGGGGACCGTCGGTTGCCCAGCAGGAGCACGAGTCCGGACTGGGGACGCTCCTGATCGATGAGCGCCCGGCGACGCGAGCGATACGTGGAGGCCTCGAACATTGATCGGGAGATCTGTAAGGAGGACATTTTCAGGTGGGGGGCGAGCCGCGCCGGTGCGCCGCGGGAAGGAATCGGGCAGACGGGCAGCCGCTTCTTCAGGTGTCGTCCGGTTCGCCGTTGGCGGGCGCCCCGTCCATCAGCAATCTGAGCAAGGCCCGGGCCTGGGAGAGGTGACGAATCTGGAGGACCGTCTGGTGCGCGGCGTAGGCGCCGTAGGTCGTCACGAGGAGGACCGGGACGCCCCACAGAGCAATGGCGCTCCACGTCGACCCGTCCACCAGCCAGAAGCCCACGAGCAGCCCGAAGTATATGCCGGCGACGAGCATCGACAACAGCGAGTAGCGCGCCTGGGAGAGGCGATCGTCGATGGCCGACAGCACTTCCTCGTACCGCCGCTCCTCCAGGGCCTCCAGGTCCACCACGCCGGACAGGGCGGCCCGGGCTCCTTCGCTCCCGTGGGGATTGAGCTGGCGGGCCACCCGGGACTCTATGGTGTCGGTCGGCACGACGGGCATGGACGAGAAGCGAAGCGGGACAGAGTACGAACGTGAACCGGGTCTATTTTGAACTGGAGTCCCAAACATCAGCACCAGGACCGTACGAATGCAAGAGAGGGAGGGCCACTCCCGTGTCATTTCGCAGGGAAAACTCAGTGAACGACCGTCCCCAGATCGGCGATGAAGCCTGGCGACTTTACCAAAGTGCCGGGAGGGAGGGCCGGTACCGGTCCCCGGCGGGGCGTCGAACTTGGCATCGTGGACTCACTCAGCCCCGAGGGGGGGCGCCAGGCGCTACGAACCGACAGGTCCAAAACGAACTGAAGCCCCACCTGGAGCGCCAATGGCCGGTTCCCCCGAACAGAGCGCTCGGGCTCGCCCAAGAAGATGAAAGAGGTGCTTTCCGTCTACCGGCGGCCCTAGGGCCCGGACAGGCCTGTGGTCTGCATGAACGAGATGCCCCGGCAGCTCATCGAAGAAGTGCGCAACCCGATCCCGCCAAAACACGGGGGAACTGCTCGTGTCCCCAGCGGCGGACCTGCCGAGAGACTCCCGCCTCAGGGCACTAGCCTCTCGGCGCGCAGTGCTGAGCCGAGAACGTCGGACACCTGTCGACTGGACCCACTGCATCGGCCAGCGTTTGACCGCGCATTCTCCGGGGGCCGAGGGGGGCTTTTGCTGACGGGGGCCCCGGCAGGCGAGATCTTCGCAAAACGAGCGGCTCCCTTCCGGCCCTGTCCCGCCGGATGGACCCCTCAGGCCCGTCCCTCCACCTGCGTCTGCGTCAGTTCCCCGAGATAGCCTCCCAGAAATGTTCCGGCCAGTCCCACCGCCAGGATCAGCACCATCCAGCCGTAGGTCAAAATCGACGCCCCGCCCAGCACCAGCACAAACACGTCGATCAAAAGCACCAGCGTGATCAGCCCTGCGACCCCCGCCTCGTAGGTCGTGTCTCCCGGAGACCGGAACGCGCACAGGTAGCCCGTCGCCACCAGGCCCAAAAACAACACCAGCAGCAACACCCACACGCCGGTCGCCCCCAGTGCCGCAATCGGGCTGGTAAACAGCCCAAACAGCCAAATTACGAAGTTGGCCAAAAACAGGCTCACCGCAAAGCCCAGCACCGTTCCCGCCGCAATCCAGCTCCACTGCAGGGCCGACTCCTCGCCCGGACCCGCGTAGGTCCGCTGAAGAAGCTCTCCGGCCCAGGCCCCGATGAACGTCAGCACCAGCCCGTTCAAAAACGCCAGGACCATCATGTAGGTAAACGTCCCCTCATCGGCCAGTCGGCCGAAGGCCTCAAGCCGAAGGGCCCCGATAATGAAGTAGGCGGCCACGGCCACCAGAATCGCCGCTAGAGCTGGCTCCAGGACGGTCTCCCCCTCGCTGAGGTAGCCATAAGCTGCACCTGCCAGGACAAAGCCAGCCGTCATCGCGAGCAGGGGAAAGGTCGAAGCCGCAAAGGCGTTTCCGTTCATCCACGTAAACAGTACCACGAACAGCAGGCCGACCCCAAAGGAGCCAGCAATGGCGGTCGGGTCAAGGCGAAAGGGACGGTTGTTCGGCATAGCAGTGCAGAGAGAGCGTTGAAAAACAGGGCGAAGTCTTCAAAAAGTGGCGCAACGCGCCCGGCGAGGGCACCAAGGCGCGCCTCTAAACAGCTGGCTTAAAACATAGACACGCAGAAGGACAGAAACATAACGCCCAGCGGCCCGCACAGCAATCGCATCTCGGCCTTAGAGGTCTGATGTTGTCTTCCTCCAGGACCGAACGGATTCGGCCCGTGCACCCGTGCTCCCACGTGCCTCCTCGTCCGTGCCGTCCGGGCTGTTTCATCAATCGATGACCGAGGAGCCTCAAGACCTCAAAGGAAGACTTTGACATGCGATCGCTCTGGGCCGCAGGGCAGTTCGGAGCCGTCCCTTCTCCTCCATACGTCCGAGACGCTGTAGGGAGCCCGCTTCGAGGGCAGGCCCGAAATTGAGGACCAGAGCCCTACGCCCTCGCCTGAAAACGCTGCCTTCCGGAGCGCGTACGCGCAAGCATCTTCTCTTGCCTCCTTCGTTCCCGCTGTGCCCAGGCCCCTGGAACTGGCGCGTCCAGACGACGCCGGAGGGCTGGTTCGACAATGACTACCTCGGCATCGACCAGGGGGCCATCCTCGCCATGATCGAAAATCACCGCACGGGACTCATCTGGTCGCTGATGCGCGAGAACCCGTACGTCGTCCGCGGGCTCTGCCGGGCGGGCTTTTCCGGCGGCTGGATTGGGGGGCGGTGTGAGTCGTGATTTCCCGCTCTTGGAACTGAGATGCTCTTCAGCGACGCGAAGGAGGCGGTGGCCGCGATCACCGACGCGGTGAAGGAGATGGAAGAGGCGTGGGCGTTGACGGTTGGAACGTTGAGCGTCGAACGTTCCAACGCGCAGCGCTATGCTGGCTCTCGAGTGCACATCGTTTCCAAAAGGGGCCGGAGGCGGGTCCAACCCTTTTGAGCGACGAGACGGTGGCCCGCGGCGGTGGGGGGATGCCGTCCTCCTGCATGAAGGCATCGGACCCCGCAGTGTCGTCGAGGAGGCGCGTCAGATCTGTCGGGCAGAAGCGACCGAAGGACCCGCCGCGCAGTTCGGGCCCGTCCGCCGCCTCTCGACGCTCAAACCAAGCGTCGCAGCGATCGGGATGCGTGTCTGAGGGGGGTGTCTTAACCCTCCTGTTGTTCGTCTTGGGGGTCAGGAAGGAGATCTTCGCACGCCTCCACGGCCGCGGTCGTCAGCGCAAGGGCATCCCGCACCCCGTCGGCCTGGCCTTTCTCGAAGTCCCCTTCCTCGACGGCCATCTGATTCGTGACGTGGGCGAAGCAGACCACCGGCTGCCCCCGTGCCTCGGCATACGCGTAGAGGGCAGCCGCCTCCATCTCGACGGCGAGCACGCCCTCCTCGCGGGCCGCGGCGATGGCCGGTTCCGTCTCGCGGTAGGGCGCATCGGTGGTCCAGGCCCGCCCAGCGTGTACCGGCACCGGAACCGACGAAAATGCGTCGTCGAGACGCGCCCGCAGGGTCGGATTCAGCGCCGCGTACCGCGAGGGTGGACGGTAGTGGTAGCTCGTCCCTTCGTCGCGAAGGGCCTCGTCGATGAGGACGAAGTACGGCGGCTGGCCCCGAGACACGATCTGCCCGGCGGAGGTGATGCTGAGGAGAAGCTCGCAGCCCGCGGCAAAGAGCTGCTCGGCCACGAGCACGGCGAAGGAGGCGCCCACTGCGCGCCCGAGTACGCCGATCGAGCGCCCGCTTAGCTCCGTCTCGTAGAGCGTCGTGTGATAGCCGGGCCAGTGGGGGTGCGGCTCGGCCCGATCGGCCGCCTGCAGCCGATCTATAATGTCGCCGTCCGGATCGAGGAGGCAGACGTCCGGCACCGGACCGCGCTCAACCTCGTTCTGGCGACGGGCCTCCCGGAGCAGGTTCTCGGGAGCGAAAACGGATGGTTCGTCGTGGGCTTTGTGCTGGAGCAAGGGGGGCGTCATGGACGTGAGCAGCAGAGGCAAGTCGAAAAGAAGGAAGGCGGGAGGGAGGCACGGGCGTGCCGGACTCGAAAACGGGCCCTCTTCGTTCTCCCTCGACCGGGGCCGGGGTTGGCGCATGGTCCCGGCACGAGCACGCCCGGGCAAATTTCACTCGAAACGGCGTCTCTACCTGCTCGATCCGACCCCTGAGCACGTCGTCCAGTTCCGCCCCCGGCTCGCTCAGCAAAGATCCGTCGGCCAAAATGCCGTACTCGGGTGCCGTCTCGTCGGCGCCCTCCATGCTCGGCATTGTGTTGAAAGAAAGGGTCACTCGCAGGGTGGCGTCGGGCTGGCTTCTCGCCCTGGAACGCCCCGAAGGTTCCGTCTCCGGGTCGCTCGCGCACTGGGTCTCGGCTCCTCATCCCTCCACCAAACAGCTCTTAGAGACTGACAAAGAGCGTTGCCCCAGGTTGTAAGAGATCGCCCGGTCTTCTGTTGTGGGGGTTCCCCTACACGTCCACGGAGGCCTGACCCTCAATCGCGAACGTGTTTTGTCCCGATACTACAAGCTCGGCCGGCATTTGCTCTCCCTCGGTTCAGGGAGAGAGGACGGCCAGCCGTCGTTGCTCACGCAGGTCGGCTCGCAAAACGGTCGAGAACGTCCGCCGGGCCGGCTGAAAATCCGAGGGACCGAGGCGCTTAGTTCCTCCGGCCCCGTTTAACGGATCATTGCGGCAACATCGCCGTGACGACCCTCCCACTTTGACTTCGCATCTACACACTCGCGACCCGATACATTGCCATGGAAGCAACCAAGACCTACTACTATTCGAAGATCCTCGACCTTTCTCCGGAGGAGGCCGAAGCCCACGTCCGCGACGAGCTCGAAAACGAGGGCTTCGGGGTGCTGACGGAGATTGACGTGAAGGCCACGCTCAAGAAAAAGCTGGACGCGGACGTTCGGCCCTACAAGATTCTCGGGGCCTGCAATCCGCCGGCGGCCCACGAGGCGCTTCAGGCCGAGGACAAGATCGGCACGATGCTTCCCTGCAACGTCATCCTGCAGGAGACCACCGACGGCCGGACGGAGGTCGCTGCCGTGGATCCGGTCGTCTCGATGCAGGCCGTCGACAATGAGGCCCTGCGCCCGATCGCCGAGAAGATCCGCGATCGCCTCCGTACGGTGATCGACCGGGTGTAATCCGCTGGTTGTTGCTCAGGACCGGGACCCTCCATGTCCACGCACGAATCACGCGGCGACCATCCGCCCGAGGGGACGCACGATCACGAGGGGGGGCGTGCGTCCCAGGATCATCACGCCCACCACGCGGCGATGGTGGAGGACTTCCGCCGCCGGTTCTTCGTGAGCCTGGTGGGGACCCTCCCCATTCTGGCGCTCAGTCCCATGATTCAGCAATGGCTGGGCGTGACGGACGCCTGGTCGTTTGCCGCTGATCAGTGGGTGCTGCTGGGCCTCTCGACCTTCGTCTACGTCTACGGCGGATGGCCCTTCTTCACGGGCCTGGTCGATGAGCTGAGCGAGCGCACGCCGGGCATGATGACCCTCGTCGCACTCGCCATCAGCGTGGCCTACCTCTACAGTGCTGCCGTCGTGCTCGGGGTGTCCGGGGAGGTCTTCTTCTGGGAGACGGCCACCCTGATCGACCTGATGCTGGTGGGGCACTGGATCGAGATGCGCTCGGTGATGGGGGCCAGCCGGGCGCTGGAGGAGCTGGCCCGCCTGATGCCCAGTACGGCCCATCGGGTGACGGAGGCGGGAGAGACCGAGGAGGTGCCCATTTCCGACCTGCAGCCCGGCGATCGGGTGCGCGTCAAGTCCGGCGAGAACGTTCCCGCGGACGGCACGGTGGTCGACGGCCAGTCGAGCGTGAACGAAAGCATGCTCACCGGCGAGAGCGTGCCCGTCGAGAAGACCGAGGGCGACGCGGTGATCGGCGGTTCGGTAAACGGCACCGGCGCGCTCGTCGTGGAGGTCGAAAAGACGGGCGAATCCAGTTACCTGAATCAGGTCATCACGCTGGTTCGCGAGGCCCAGGAATCGCAGAGCCGCACGCAAAACCTGGCCGACCGCGCCGCCTACTGGCTGACGCTCGTCGCCCTGACGGCGGGGGCGGTGACCTTTGCGGCGTGGTACGGCGTGCTGGGAGAGACCTTCGTGTTCAGCCTGGAGCGCACCGTCACGGTCATGGTCATCACGTGCCCACATGCCCTCGGCCTGGCGATTCCGCTCGTCGTGGCCGTCAGCACCGGCCTCGGTGCCCAGCGGGGCCTCCTGATCCGGGACCGCGCGGCTTTCGAACGGGCGCGCGACCTCGACACGGTCGTCTTCGACAAGACCGGCACGCTCACCGAGGGCCGCTTCGGGGTGACCGACCTGCTCGTCTTCGATGGAACCGAAGAGGCCGAGGTGATTCGCCAGGCGGCGGCCGTGGAGAAGAACAGCGAGCATCCCATTGCGGCCGGCATACTCCGCGCCGCCGAAGATCGGGGGGTGGCCGTGCCGGACGTCTCGGGCTTTGAGGCGATCACCGGCAAAGGGGTCCGTGCGACGGTCGATGGGAGGGAGGTGCGCGTGCTGAGCCCGGGCGCGGCGGCCGAGGCGGTCGACCTGCCGGAGCACGACGCCGCCACGCTCGGGGCACAGGGCAAAACGGTCGTCTACGTCGTGCGGGACGGCACGGCCCTCGGCGCCCTCGCCCTGGCCGACGTCATTCGCGAGGAGTCCCGGGAGGCGATCCAGACGCTGCACGGCCTCGGCATCGACGTGGTGATGCTCACGGGCGACAACGAACAGGTGGCGCAGTGGGTCGCCGACGAGCTCGGCCTCGACCGCGTCATCGCCGAGGTGCTGCCCAACGAGAAGAGTGACGTCATCGAGGACCTGCAGGCTGACGGACGACTCGTGGCCATGACGGGCGACGGGGTGAACGACGCGCCCGCCCTCGCCACCGCCGACGTGGGCATTGCCATCGGCGCCGGAACGGACGTGGCCGTCGAGACCGCCGACATCGTGCTGGTGGAGAGCGACCCGCGCGACGCGGTGGACATCCTCCGGCTCGCGCAGGCCACCTACCGCAAGATGGTCCAGAATCTGTGGTGGGCCACCGGCTACAACGTCATCGCCATCCCACTCGCGGCGGGCGTGCTCGTCACGGCGGGGATCGTTCTGAGTCCCGCTGTCGGCGCCATCTTGATGAGCCTGAGCACGGTGATCGTGGCCGTCAATGCCCGCTTCCTCGACCTGGAGTGATCGGAAGGAGAACGAAGGTCCTTCATTCTCGTCGGCGGGAGACCTCCGGTCCGGCGCCGCTCTCGCCGACTGGCACGACACGGAGCTCCACGTCCTGAACGTCACGGGCCGCCACCGGCACGACCACGAAGAGCAAACGGAGAATTTTCCGCTTTCCGTCGATCTGCTCACGGAAGCGAGATCGATC
>CAZRPQ010000012.1:0-17216 GCA_964601725.1 uncultured Salinivenus sp.
CCCGGGAGTACTCGGTCGCTCTCGCTCCCAGCGCTCCGCTCGGAATGACGATTTTCAAAGTTGTTTTGCTGATCTACTTAATTCACCCGTCCCGTCGGGACGGCTCCACTGATTGATCCCTTTTTCAGCATGGCGAGCCACGACGACCAGACCAAGCGGGAGGGCATGCGGATCAACAAGTACATCGCGCACGCCGGTGTCTGCTCCCGGCGCGATGCCGATCAGCTTGTGGAGCAGGGGCGCGTAAACATTGACGGGGAGACGGTAACCCAGCACGGCACTCGGGTGCGGGAGGGCCAGACGGTCACGGTGGATGGGGAGGAAGTCTATCCCCTTGAGTTCGAGTACGTTCTCCTCAATAAGCCGAAAGACACGATTAGCACCACGGACGACCCGAAGGATCGGCAGACCGTCCTCGAAGTGGTCGGGGTGCCGGACGACAATCCCTCGGGGCTCTTTCCGGTAGGGCGACTGGACCGGAATACGACGGGTGTGCTCCTCCTTACCAACGACGGGGACCTCGCTCACCGGCTCATGCATCCCCGCTACGAGATCCCCAAAATCTATTACGTGCGGACCCAGGACCGCGTGAAGCCCCATCAGCTGGATCGGTTGCGACGGGGCGTCGAGCTGGACGACGGAGACGCCGCGGCCGATCAGGTTGCTTACCTCAATCCGGACAGCAAGACCGACATAGCCCTGGAGCTGCACGAGGGCCGCAACCGACAGGTGCGGCGGATGATGGAGGCCCTGGGCCACTCCATCGTGCAGCTCGAGCGGGCCAAGTACGCCAGCCTCACGACGGGCCGCCTCCAACGCGGCGACTGGCGTCGCCTGGAGCCGGAGGAAGTTCGTGAGCTCTACAATCGCGTTGACCTGCAATAATCTCTTTCTACCGATGAGTCAGTCCACCACGAACGGCATCCCCGACACCGCCGCCGCCGACAAGATCAAAACGGAGGGGCTCACCTACGACGACGTGCTCCTTGTTCCGGGGCACTCTACCGTCATGCCCCGCGAGGCCGACACGTCGTCCTGGTTGACGCAGAACATCAAGCTCAACGTGCCCATCCTGTCGGCGGCCATGGACACGGTCACGGAGGCCGACATGGCCATCGCATTGGCCCGGCAAGGCGGGGCGGGCGTGCTGCACAAAAACATGCCGATTGAGGAACAGGCCGCCGAGGTTCGGCGCGTGAAGCGGTCGGAAAACGGGATGATCCTCGACCCCATCACGATCTCCCCGCACGACACGGTGGGGGACGCCCGCAACATGATGAGCCACTTTTCCATCGGCGGCATTCCGGTGGTCGACGAGTCCGACAAGCTCGTGGGCATTGTGACGAACCGAGACGTCCGGTTTGAGCTGGACGGCGACACGCCGATCCACGAAATGATGACGGTCGACGACCTGGTGACGGTGCCGGTGGGCACGACGCTGGACGAGGCCATCGAGGTGCTGCAGGAGCACAAGGTCGAAAAGCTCCCCGTGGTCGACGAGGAGGGATACCTGAAGGGCCTCATCACCTTCAAAGACATCCGCAAGCGCCGCAAGCATCCCAACGCCTGCAAGGACGATCACGGCCGGCTAAGGGTGGGGGCTGCGGTGGGCGTCACGCCGGACGTGATGGATCGGGTGGCGGCCCTGGTCGAGGTGGGCGTCGACTTTGTCGTGGTCGACACGGCTCACGGCCACGCCGAAGGGGTCCTTGAAACCGTCCGACGCATCTCTTCGCGGTTTGAGGGGGAGGTCGACATTGTGTCCGGGAACGTGGGCACTGCCGATGGGGCTCGCGCGCTCATCGACGCCGGGGTCGACTGCGTGAAGGTGGGCATTGGGCCGGGCTCGATCTGCACGACCCGGGTCGTCGCTGGCGTAGGCGTTCCCCAGCTTACCGCCATCATGGAGTGCGCCGAGGAGGCCCGCCCGGCCGGGGTGCCTGTGATTGCCGACGGGGGCATCAAGCAGACCGGTGACATCCCGAAGGCCCTCGCCGCGGGCGCCAGCGCCGTCATGATTGGCAGCCTGTTTGCCAGTGTCGAGGAGAGTCCGGGCGAGACGATTATCTACGAGGGACGAAAGTACAAGAGCTACCGGGGCATGGGGTCGGTGGAGGCCATGGAAGACGGGAGCAAAGACCGCTACTTTCAGGACGCCGAAGACGAGCTCCGCAAACTCGTGCCCGAGGGGGTCGAGGGACGCGTTCCCTACAGCGGGACCCTCAGCGAGGTCCTCCACCAGATGAAGGGAGGGCTTCAGGCCGCCATGGGCTACTGCGGCTGCGAGGAGGTGTCCAAGCTCTACGAGGAGGCCCAGTTCGTCCGTACCACCGCTGCGGGACTGCGGGAGAGCCATCCGCACGATGTCGAGATCACGAAGGAATCTCCGAACTACTACTCGAGCCCATCAACGCGGGGCGAGTGATGTCGAAGAACAGGGACTGACCTGGAATTCTTCCGCCCAACCCTCAATGCACACGGATGGCGAATCGCATCTCGCAGGTTCAGAGTCGGCTAGAAGAGCTTGAGGCCAACGCGTTGTTGCTTACGGATTTACCTGACATCCGGTGGTCATGCGGGTTCACGGGATCGAACGCCCTCTTGCTCGTGGGGCCCGGGGCGGCCCATTTCGTCACGGACGGCCGCTACACCGAACAGGCCCGCGCGGAGGTGCAGGGGGCGGACGTCCACGTCGCTAAGAATGGCCTGTCGGCCCTCGTGGCCGACGAAGACTTGCTCAACGGCTTCTCTCGTGTCGCTTTCCAGGCCGATTCCGTTTCTGTGGCGAAGCGCGACGATCTGGAGGACACACACGACTCGGTGCAGTGGATCCCCGCAACGAAGGTGCTGACGAGTTTAGTGGCCTCCAAAGATGACGCAGAGGTCAGACAGATCCGTGCGGCCCAGTCGATTACAGAGTCTGTATTCGAAGAGATTCTTGATCTCATTGCTCCCGGCCTGACCGAGCGGGAGGTTGGTGCCGAAATTGTGTATCGTCATTTGAAACGGGGGGCCGAGTCGATGGCGTTTGATCCCATTGTGGCCTCCGGGCCCAACGCCGCCCGTCCCCACGCCCGCCCCACAGACCGGACCCTCCAGGAAGGGGAGATGGTGGTCGTGGACATGGGCTGCTTCCGGGACGGCTACGCGTCCGACATGACGCGAACCCTTGCGCTTGGCGATCCCGGATCCGCCGCCCGTCACGGCTACGAGGCGGTGCTGCACGCCCAGACTGCGGCCCTCCAGGCGGCGCAGGCGGGCATGACCGGGGAGGACCTGGATGCTGTTGCCCGCGAGGTGCTTGAAGAGGCTGGTCTCGACGACTATTTCTCGCACGGCCTGGGGCACGGCCTCGGCCTTCAGGTGCACGAATGGCCGCGAGTGTCGCACTCGACGGAGGACGAGCTTCCGGAGGGGGCCTGTGTCACAATTGAGCCTGGAGTTTACGTGCCCGAGGATGGCTACGGCGTCCGGATTGAGGATATCGTTGTTTTGCGGGCCGAGGGGAATGAGAATTTGACGCGGTCGCCGAAAGAGCTGCTGACGCTTTAGTTTCTCTGTCTGGTTTTTGATGTCCGTTATTGCAAGAAAAACCTTTTTCCTGCTGCTCTTTGCCTCACTAGCAATGGCTGGGCAGCTCTCGCACGCACAGGCACAGTCTTCTCCAGACGTCTCTCCAGAACTGATCGTGCGGCCGTCCGGCGATGCCCCTGAATCGTTTCTCACTCGCTTCCAGAGCCCCATGGCCAAGCAAGGGTCCGATTCCCTTCTGGCCGGTGTTGTCTCATCGCAGTCTGTCTTCGCCCCCTCCTCGCTGCAGGCAAAAAATAGGGAGCCAGAGGAACCGATCTCGGCCTTTACACTCACGGCCCAGGACTCCTCGGCGCTTTCGGCGGTTGAATCCCGGCTCCGGCAGCGGTCAGAAATTCAGTACGTGCATCCCAACATCGAATACTCAACGGATGGCCGAGCTGGTCGCCGGCCGCCGACCCCTGATTCGATTGTAGGCCCGGAGAATGCCTTTGCCGACAGCCTCGATCACCTGTCCGTGGTCCGGGCGCTCGACGGCTGGGAAGAAAGCGCCGGGGACGAATCTGTGAGTGTGGGGGTGGTCGATACTGGGATTTACTTTGACCATCCCGACCTGGCGGGCCAGTTCTGGCAGAACCCGGGGGAAGTGCAGAATGGGAAGGACGACGACGGAAACGGATACGTCGACGACGTGGTCGGCTACGACTTCGTCGATCGCCCGACCGTGATCGCGGAGGGGGAGTTTGAGGACCGCGACCCAGACCCCTCGCCGGACTCGCTGGGCTCGTTTTCGGGGCATGGAACCGCCGTGGCGGGCATTATCTCGGCCGCGACCGCTGAGACAGAGACGGGTGTCGTGGGAGTGGCTCCCAGAACGCGTCTCGTGGCCCTCCGGGCGTTTGCCGGGGATGGGCGCGGGAAGACCGACGACATTGCCGCGGCCATCGTGTATGGGGCGCAGCAGGGCCTCGACGTGCTGAATTTGTCGTTCGGGCGCGCGCGATCGGCCCCGTTGCTCAAAGAGGCCATTGAGTATGCCGTGGACCAGGGGACGATCGTGGTCGCGTCGGCCGGCAACGAGGGCGCCATCGACGAGCCGCACTATCCATCCGACTACCCAGCGGTCATCTCGGTCATGTGGTTGGCCGAGGATGGGGAGGGAGTGCCCGACTTTAGCCGGAGCCAGCACGGCATTGGGGTCGATCTCGGGGCACCGGGCAGCAACGTGTTCACCACGCAGTACCCCCGGCAGCGGCTTCTGGAGGATCAGCCCGTTCGTCAGGAGGACCTGTACGGCGCCTCGGACGGTTCGTCGTTCTCAGCGCCCCAGGTCGCGGGGGCCGCGGCGCTGCTTCGGTCGGTCGATTCGACCCTCTCCCCGACCGCCGTCCAAAGCATTCTTACGGCCACCGCGGCGGACATTGACGGCGTCTCGTGGGATCACACGACGGGCGCGGGTCGCCTCGATGTCGCTCGGGGCCTTCTCCGCTCCTATCCCGCGCAGACCGAACTGCACAAGCCGGCGCACAACCAGGGGGTGCAGGGCGATGACTCCGTGCCGGTGGTGGGGACGGCGCTCGCTCCGGGGTTTGAGGAGTATTCGGTGTACTACGCGGACGGGACGCGCAATCTTGACGCGCGCCAGGACCCCTGGACCCAAATCGCCGGGCCCTCCGACACCCGTGCGCATCGGGACACGCTGGCGACCTGGGACGCAGCGTCCCTCGACGACGGCGAGTACACGCTCCGGCTCGCCACGACCCTCGCCGATGGGCGCACCGTGGAAGATCGGCGCCGCGTCGTCATCGATCGGACCGCCCCCACGGTCGACGTCCAGTTTCTGGGGCCGGGTCGCGTGGATGGACACTGGGGCATTTTGGCCGACGTGGCCTCCGACGACACCGTGGAGTCCCGAATGGAGGTCCGCATTCGAGGGAAGAAATACGTCTCCACGGGGCAATTCGAGACCAGTCGCCCGGGCCTCACCTGGGCCGATGCGAGTGGACTGGGGGGCGAGGCGTCTGTCCAGGTCACACTCACGAACCGGAGTGGACTCCAGACGCCGTTTGATACGACCCTCTCCGTTCCGTCCAGCACGGCCAATCCCTCGTTTTTCCAGCACGAAGAAACCACCGTCGCGGGCGGGTCTCTTCTGCCACAGGCCACAGACCTCGACGAAGATGGTCTTTCGGAGATTGTTCTCAATCAGTTCCCAGGCCGCTCGGGCGGCCTCTCGGATACCCTCCGCGCCTTCGAATGGTCCTCGCAGTCGTCGGGATTTGCCCCCGCCGACACGCTGTTGGCCCGCCTCTTCCCGAAAGACGTAGGGGACACTGATCAGGACGGTCAAAAAGAGCTTCTCATGCAGGTGAACGGGGCGACCATTCTCCTGGAGCAGGGGCAGGGGGAGAGCGGGATTCCGAAACGACTTGTCTACGCCGACACCAGTGCCGTAACTTCGTCGCAGGAGGGCCCGTCGCTGCACGGGGCCCGAATCACGGACCTCGACGCAGACGGGGCCGGCGAGATCGTGGGCAACTGGAAGGCCCCGTCGACCCGGACAGAGTGGCGGGTACTGGAGCGCGACGGGGAGACGTTTGAGCTGGTTCAGCGGCTTCAAAACCCGACGGCCCATGAGCGCCCCGACACGGTCCGGAGCGCCCCGAACGCCGCGACGGGCGACTTCGACGGAGACGGGCAGCGGGACCTGCTGGTCGGGGATCGGGATGGAAACTGGATCGTCTATGAAGCCACGTCAGACGGTGGCCTTGAGGCTGCCTGGACGCACGAGACGGATCGGTTCGCTGCGGACAAGCGCTTCGCCGTCGGCGACGTAACCGGGGACGGCCGTCCGGAGTTTGTGACGCACAGCACGTACAGCCCTTCTCCGCCCGAGGGGAAGGCCCCGGAGCCGCCCATCAGCTTCTATCACGTGTGGAGCTGGCGCGGAGACGAGAACGACGCTTACGAGCGGATTTATCGGCTCCCCGTAGCGGGAGAGCGGTCGAGGGGGGCCATTTCGGCGGCCGATTTTGACGACGATGACCGCGACGAGCTTGCCATCGCGCACCCGCCGTCCCTCTTCGTGCTGGGCGCCTCGGCCTCGGGCGAGATGGAGGTGCTCCACCAGGATCGGACGAAGCCTGCCGTAAAAAGCCGCGCGCTCGTGACCGCGGACTTCACCGAGAATGGGGTCCCCTCGCTGCTTGCCGCGACGACCGGCGAGTCCCTCCGCCGCTACACGGTAAACCAGTCGGGCGTGGGCCACCCGCCCCCGCGCTGGGTGCGGGCTGTGCCAACAGGCCCGGCTGGGAGTCGCCTCGTGTGGCGCGCCCCGGACGCGGACTCCGTGACGGTCTACGCGGGCCCGCCGGACGCGGCCCTCGATCCCGTGCGAACAAGCACGGATACCTCCGCTACGATCGCCGATTCGAGTCGGCGTCGATTTGCGCTCAAGGCCTGGACGAACGGCGATGCTTCGCCCCTTTCGCCGGAGCGCCTCGTCCGTCCGCACGACTCTGCCCGCGTCGCGGACGTACAGCATCCGGACCCGACGACGGCCCGGCTCCGGTTTACGGAGCGAATTGCCCCTGTCCCAGAGGCCGAACAGTTTGAACTGGCAACCTTTGGGGGGCCCCAATCGGTCCTGCGAAGCAACGACGGCCGCGGGCTCGTTTTGGAGTTTTCGGATGAGGTCGCAGGACAGCCGTCGACCCTCTCCTGGACGGGCCTGTCGGACGAGACGGGACTTCCCGTTGCGGAGACGGAGGTGGGGGTCACCTTTCCGGACGCCAGCCGCGCCTCGCTGTATGTGGAAGACGTCTCTATCCTCGGCGAGCAGCGGGTCCAGCTGACCTTTAACGAGCCCCTGCTCGGCTCTTCGGCCCGCGACCGAGACAACTATGCGGTTCGCCCACGCGGGTCCGTGGAAAGCGTGCAGGCGGACGGCTCCTCTCCCACCACCGTGACCCTCCGCCTTGACGGCGTGCTGGTCGGGGCCAGTGGAAAGGAGGCGTCGCTGAGGGTGTCGTCGGTGCAAAGCGTCGACGGCCGTACGCTCGTGGAGGAAGGCGCGACGGTTCGGCTTACCGAGCCCGCCGCCGACCTGGATGACGTCAAGGTCTACCCGAATCCCATCAAGCTTTCGCGCCACGATCCTCAACTAACAGTGGCGGGGCTCCCGCGGAACGCGACGGTGCGCATCTACAGCCCGGCGGGGCGCCTGGTCAAGGTCCTCTCCGTCGAGGAGAACCGAACAGGAGGCACGACCTGGAATCTTCGGACGCGCCGTGGTGCGACGGTCCCCTCCGGCATCTACCTCGTTCGGGTGGAGTCGCCCGAGGGGTCGCCGGTCTTGAAAAAAGCGGCGGTGATTCGCTGAGCGACCGACAGGCGTAACAGTGGTCGGCCGTCGGGGGACGGAGGAAGCGCCTCATTGACATCCGACTACCGACTGCCGTCGTGGACTTTCCTCGTCTCCGCCATCACGATCGACAGTCGCAGCGTCTGCTGATTCTCACTGGACTGGCGCTTCTTTCTTGTCCAGTGTGGGCGTCGGCTCCCTCGCTGTGGTGGGTTCTCGTCGGCGCTGCCTTCTTGGGCGGGGGGGGACTCCTGCTCCTCTGGCGCCGCGACGTGCTCTCCACGACGGAGGTACTGTGGGGGGCGTTGCTCCTCCGGCTTGCGTTCCTGCCAGTGTTGCCAGGGCTCACGGATGATCCGTTCCGCTACATCTGGGACGGCTGGCTGCAGCTGGACGGCATCAATCCCTACAAGTTCGTCCCGTCCGACCCGCCGCTGGAGCCGTTCCGGGAGGCAGACCTCTATGAGAAGCTCAACTCGCAGGACTACTACAGCATCTACCCGCCCCTCTCGCAGGTATTTTTTGCATTGGGGGCGTTGTTCTTCAATGGGAGCTGGATGCCGGCGTATTACGTCCTCAAGGCGATTTTCGTAGCGGTGGAGTTTGGAGGGGTGGTCCTCCTGTCGCGCCTCACGAGTGCCCGGAATCTGCTGCTCTACGCCTGGAATCCGCTGGTGCTGGTCGAAACGGCGGGGCAAGGTCACACCGAGGCGCTGCTGGTCCCGCTTCTGTTCGCGGCGGTGTGGGCGGTGCGGCGGCGGAGGGGCCGCCTCGCATCCGTCGCCCTGGCGGGGGCGGGCCTCGTCAAAATCTATCCTTTTGCCCTGGGGCCGTACCTCCTCCGCCGCTTCGGATGGCGGGCCGTCTGGCCCGGCGCCCTCGTGGTCATCGGGCTGAGCATCCCCTACGCAGCCCCCTACACGCTCCCGCACATCAAAGCCTCGGTCGATCTGTTCGCCGAGTTGTTCGAGTTCAACGCTGGGCCCTACTACGCGGTGAAGCACGCGCTCTGGTACTGGACGGGGGCCGACTGGAGCAAGACCCTCGGGCCCACGTTTCGAGGGCTTTTCCTGGCGTCGCTGCCCGTTCTGTACGGCCTGGATGCCTGGCTTCAGTGGTCGTTCCGCCGGGCGTGCCTCCTGTTGCTGGGCACGTTCCTCGTCCTGAGCACCACCGTGCATCCCTGGTATTTTCTGCCGGTGATTGGGCTGGGGGTCATGGGGCCGCGGCCCTCGTGGCCCTGGCTATGGCTGGGGATGTGGTCGATCGGGACGTACCTCTTTTACGTCGACGGCCCGTACTGGCCCTGGATCTGGATAGGTTGGGGCGGCGCCGGGCTCCTTGCCCTCATTGCGTTGAACCGGACGCGGGTCCGCACGTGGGTCCGTCGCCTGCGCGGAGAGGCGTCCCGGAAGGTGTAGGGGCACTTTACGCTGCCGCCTCGAACACCTGGAGAATATCTTCCGGGGTCGTCTCCGGTGCGCGCCGCCACTGGTACTCGTCGTACCGGCGGAACCACGTGAGCTGCCGCTTTGCGTAGCGCCGCGTGTTTCGCTTCACGAGACGAACCATCTCGTCGTAGTCAATCTCGCCCCGAAGGTATTGAATTGGCTC
Source organism: uncultured Salinivenus sp. (assembly GCA_964601725.1). GTDB lineage: Bacteria > Bacteroidota > Rhodothermia > Rhodothermales > Salinibacteraceae > Salinibacter. Next base: position 9,509 of record CAZRPQ010000012.1, read on the forward strand.
TCGGTATCCAATGGTGCTGAGAGGCGGTTCGTCAAGTTGAACCCCGTCCATGCCCATGACCGCTCGGACCTCGTCGAGAAGTCCGTCCTCGAGCATCTGATCGACCCGTCGATTGATCCGGTCGTAGAGATGTTCTCGGTCCCGGTTCAGGACGACCGTGACGTAGTCGAAGGGCGGCTCCGGCTGGTGCTCGTAGTAGTGCGACAGCGTCTTGCCGGTCCCGTGGTATACCTCGAGCGCCCGGATCACCCGCTGCGTCTTGGTCGGATCCATCTCGGCCGCTTGTTTGGGGTCGACCTCCTGCAGCTCTTCGTAAAGGGCCTCTTTGCCGTCCTGGTCGAGACGCTCTTCCAGGTCCGCCCGGACCTCATCGTCCACGTCCGGGATGTCGGCGAGGCCGTACTGGAGGGCGTGGAGGTAGAGGGTCGCCCCCCCGACCACCAGGGGGCGGTTGCCGCGATCAAGAATGGCACGGATTCGCTCATTGGCCGCCTCGGCGTAGGCGCCCGCCGAGAAGGGGGCCTGCACGGACCGCTCTCCGATGAAGTGATGGGGAACCCGGTCGAGTGTCTCAGGAGAGGGCTTGGCCGTTCCAATCGTGAGCTCCTCGTACACCTGCCGGCTGTCGACCGAGACGATCTCGGCGTCGAGACGCTCCGCAACCTCAAGGCTCATTTCTGTCTTGCCGACGGCCGTGGGGCCCGTGATTGTCAAAATAGGAGGAGGAGACGGGGACGAGGCGTTCGAGGCGGGGGAGGGAACCATGCGGGGGGAGACCTCTCTCTGAAGAGCCGAAGGCGTCCACTGAATATGGGATCGGGCGAATGGTTTCGGACCGTTCCGGCTCCCGGCGTCGGACCCAGGCAAGAAAAAACCCGCCGCCGGGAGGCCCGACGGCGGGAAAACGACCTTCGCTGATCTTCGGTAAAGGAGCGTTTTTTCCGTGAGAGTTATGTGGTGACCGTGGCAGGCTCGACCATTTCGCTCACGTTGAATCCTTCCTCCTCGGACTTGGCCTTGGCGATATTGTAAATCAGCACGCCGTAGCCGGCCTTTGCCAAAATGTCAGCGATGGTGTACCCGACCTGCACGCCCGTGACGGCGGAACTTCCGGTCCAGCCGAGGTAGGGAAAGCAGTACACGATGGGATAGAATCCCCATGTGGCGAGCAGGAGCAATCGCGCATTCCCCAGAAGGGTTGCCACACGGTCGGATTGGCGCTGCAGAGCGTCCCCTAGCTCACTCCAGAGTAGGTAGAGGACGTAGAACATGAAGGCCGAGCTGATGACGCCCCAAATGACGCGTGTGCTCGTGTCAGTCGCGACCTCTCCGGGATACCCGGTGGCAATCATCAGTGCGGCTCCAATCCCGAGCTTGGCGGCCAAGGGACCGCTCTGGCCCTTGGGCAAGCCCATTACAAGGACCAGTTCAACTGTGAGTAGCGGCACGGTTAGCAGCCAATCAACGTATCTGTACGCGTCGTTGAAGGGGTCACCGCTGTACACGTACTCGCCGTTCTGAAGCATGAAGGCTCCTTCCCAGCTGTTGAAGATCCGGAAGTAATGATACCCGGCGATGAATACAACCAGCGCCGAAATCATCATCGAAATCCGATACTTCGGTGCCAAGTTCTTCCTTGCCATCACGAAGAAGACGAACGACGCAAACATCGTCGCGATGGTGAACGAGAACATGTTGTACACCAGGTTATACTGGCCTGCCGATAGGGTTGGGAGTTCCTGTAACATGGGTAGGTTCTATTGGGTGGGTGATAGTATGAGTGAAGCCGAACGAGCAGGTAATACCAGTGGGGCGAATCAGTTCTAACTCACTGATTCGATACCTCCAACTGCTCGGTCGGGGTGATCAGCATGTCTCCAATCGACGCCGTTGGTAGAAGCGGGTGACTGGGACAGCTTTCGCGGGAGACAAGGAGGCCTTCTCTCGCTCAGCACAACAAACATAAAGTTGAGTCCCTGAGGGTGCCAATTCATTTAGGGCCAAACCCCCTGGCAATTGTGAGGGACAAGTTATATTCAGGTTATCTTCAGGACTTACGATTGAACAGGGACCATTTTGGAGACGACGGCAGTCGCGAACTGCATTACTCAGGGATAACGGCCTTGTGGGAGCCGTAGAGGAGCAGGAGCACTCCTTGCACGACCAGTAGGTTTGTGAACAAGAAAAAGGACGCTTCCTCCATCGGCAGCCCCAATGCCGAAATCCCAACTGTATGCTCGGGCGAAATTGTCCAAATTTGAGCCCGTATGGCGATTGCGTCGGCGACCCACAAGTAGAGTGTCGGCAGGCCTGTAGTGATCAGTACCGTGGAGCGAAGCGCCCAGAGCGTTTCTCCGTCGTACAGCCACATGCCCGCAAGGATGGGAGGCGCCCAGGTCAGAATTAGGGCCAGGTACAGAGTATCCGGCCGACTGTCGAACAGTAAAACGACCCCGAGTGCGGTCAGCGCGAGAAAAACCGCGGCACCGATCCATGAGGCACTTGAGGACGATGCTTTCGGAGAACCGGCATACCGGCTCAGGTACTGGTACAGGAAGAGCCCAGTGAGAAGGGGCTGGAGCACAAAGAAGAGATACTCCTCGACCGGAACGTAACCGATTGTGCTAACGACTCGGCCGGGGCCGTACCACCAAATCTCTTTGGCCACGAGGTAGTTGTCCCACGGCGTCGTATACGAGAGCGCAACGAAGCAAATCAGTGGAATCGCCAGGTCGACACGGAGGTCTGCCTCCAACTGTTGCGGCCGCCGGTGCGCAAACAACATCAACGCAATCGGAGGGGCCAGAAAAACGAGGTGGAAGGTGAGATAAGCCATTATGGATCAGATGTAGCCAGGTACTTCGGTGCTTCAGACCTCCAACTCAGAGAGAGCTGAGGACGACTCCCGCTGCGTTCCGGCCCGACGCCCCCATGATCCCGCCTCCGGGATGGGTGCTTGCTCCCGTTAAGTACAAGTCATCGACGGGACCCTCGTAGTTTGACGCGCCAAAGGTAGGGCGAGCAGAAAACATTTGGTCGATACTCATTTCGAGGTGCATTACGTTGCCGCGATACAGGCCCAGATGCTTTTCGAGCCACTCTGGATGTTGGAACAGTTGTCCCACGATGGACTCGCGGGTGCCTGGAGCATACTGTTCGAACTGTGCAATTAAATTATCCGCGACGGTGTCGGCAATTTGCGACCATGTGGACGCCCCGGAGAGTTCGTACGGGAAGTATTGGCCCCACAGCCATAGCACTTCCCCCCCCGGCGGGGCCAACGTATCGTCAACCGCAGAGAAGGTCATGGCGATCAGCGGAGGATCCTGGGCTGGTCGTCCCGACAGATGATCGCCGTATGCAGAGCGGAGCTGTGACATGTCCCGGCACAGAAGCTGTAGCCCAACGCGGGCATCGTCTCCTGAACAGGCCCGGTACGAGACCGGCTCATCGAGGGCGAGGCGCAGCATTGCCCCAAACCCGTTTCCCACGCGAAGTCCGTCGCTCTCATCTGGGCGGTACCGGGCAGGGAGGAGGTGGTCAAAGGTTTCTCGGGCGTGGGTCCCTGAGCAGACGGATTGACTCGTGTAGGAGTGGCCGTTCACCCTCACGCCTCGGGCCTGTCCGTTCTCGACGAGGATTTCCTCGACGGGCGCATCGGTGTGAATGTCACCCCCATGGGCTTCGATGTGCCGCCGCAGGGCCTGGGTCAACATCCCAGACCCCCCCTTGGGACGCGCCACCCCGCCTTCGTGGTAGAGCGGATGCCACAGGACGAACGGCCCGGTAAGGGGTTCTGTGGGAGGGGGGCCAGACTGTGCGGCCATCCAGGCAATGGCCGTGCGGAGTTTCTCTTCTTCAAAATAAGACCGAAGCACCTCCTGGTACGGACGGAGGATGTGTCGCAGTTCCTCCTGCCACCGGAGCGGAGAGCTCTCTCCGCGGATCATCTGCTTTCCAAACTCTAAGGGACTGGGCGGCGCGAGAAAGATCTCGCGCATCGTGCGGGCAAAACCGATCCAGTCGGTGACAAACTTTCGATACGCTCGTCCTTCGCCCGGGAATAGGTTCTCGATGTGGTCGACGGTTCGGTCGAGATCGCGGTAGAAGTAGATAACATCCCCGTCGGGAAAGGGGGCGGTGAACATTGGATCGAGTTCAAGGTAGGTAAGCCCATACTGGCCGAGTTCCAGCTCCTCAACAATCGGGGTCTGTCGGATTAGAATGTGAGCACTGCCCCCGAGGTCTACCTGATATCCCGGAAAAAGCTCTTTCGTCGACACGGCGCCGCCTACAATCTCGCGCTGTTCAAAGACCCCTACATGATACCCGGCTTGCGCGACGTAGGCGCTCGTAATTAGCCCGTTATGTCCGGCCCCAATGGTGATGAAGTCGTAGTCTGTCGGCATAAAAGATTGGGAAGGTGCCTGTAAGGAAAAAAGAGGTATCCGGCTGCGTCAGTCCATTCGTGAAGACAACCATCGAGGACGGCATTTTCATGGTTGTGCCGAAGAGTTTCCGAAACCGTTGTCTCGTTTACGCGTGAGCATTAAAGCGCAGTGAAGGCTCCACGTCACGTGACGACTGGCGCTCGCTCACGGTCCCCCTCCACGTTATTTTCTCGCCGGCCATGAACTGGATCTACCAAGTTCTCAGTTTTCTTGTTGCCTTTGGCCCGATCATCCTTGGGACACTCCTCTGGCACTTTATCTGGAGTGACGACTCGGGCTCATCTGGGGGCCCCCCGGGGGGACCGCAGTGGCATCCAGCGCCGCCACCGCCTTCATCTTCGGGGGACCGGCGCCCTCAGCACGATCGGCCTGTGCATACCCCCGAATTCCCGGAACGGGAACGTGCATAGTAGTCCCACCCACATGGCCCTCATCGACATCTCTCGTTCGATCTCTCCCGCAACGGCCGTGTGGCCCGGAGACCAGGAGGTTGAATGGACGTGGACAACTCGTCTGGGGGCGGAAAACGCGTCGGTGAACCTCGGATCTATCCAATTGAGTACGCATGTGGGCTCGCACGCAGACGCTCCGTACCACGTGACTGAGGACGGAGATACTGCCGATGAATTGCCCCTGTCTGCTTTCGTCGGCCCCGCGCGAGTGATAGAGGTTGGGGATGCATCATCAGTCCGCCCCGAGCACATAGACGGGCTTATGGCGAAGCGGGTTCTGTTCAAGACCGAGGCTAGCTCTCTGTCCGACCACGAATGGCCCGACACGGTGGTTCCCCTCGCACCGGAAACGGTTGAACGCCTCGGGGCCGAAGGCACTGTGCTGGTCGGAACCGATGCTCCGTCTGTGGATCCCCTGGATAGCACCTCATTGCCGGCGCATCACGCCCTCATTGAGGCGGGCATCGTGAATTTGGAAGGGCTTTGCCTTGCAGATGTGTTGCCCGGAACGTACTACCTAATGGCGCTTCCGCTCAAGATTGCCGGCGGCGATGCGGCTCCCGTCCGGGCAGTCCTTCGCCATGACGAGCCGGGGTAGACGCCGCAGGGGACACTCAGGATCCGGTTCCCCCGCTGCGTTCGGCCTCCGTCCCGAATTGCTACCGCACTTTTTGTTTACACTCACTGAACACGATCTCCATTATGGATCTTTTCAACCGTGACGAGTTGAAGCGTCTGGCTGAACTGGAGGACGACGTCTGCATCTCGCTGTATATGCCGACACACCGCTTCAGGTCGGACTGGTCACAAAACACGACCCGGTTCAAGAACCTTCTCCGAGACGTTCAGGATCAGCTCCAAGACCAGGGGTACCGGGAGACGACCATCGATGAGATTCTGGAAGACGCTCGTCAGCTGCTCGATCGCCCGGGATTCTGGCGCGGGTTGAGTGAGGGACTCGCTGTGTTTGTCACGTCCGAGACTTCTGAATTCTACCGTCTTCCCTTGCCGTTCGATGAGGTTTCCATTGTTGAAGACCGGTTCCACCTAAAACCCCTCTTCCCGCTGATCGCCGCCAACAACCGCTTTTACCTGCTGGCCCTGAGTCAGAACGACGTACGCCTGTACCAGGGGACCCACCAAGCCATCAGTGAGGTGGAAGCGGCCGAAATTCCCTCCGACATCGTCACCGCTATTCAGCAATACGAGGAACCGCCCGAGCAAGGCTTACAGTCGCACACACAGGGCCAGTCCTCGTCTCCTGAGAGTCGCGAATCGGATCAGCTGCACCACGGACATGGTTCGTCTGAGGATCAGAGCGGGGAACCGAAGGATCAACTCAAGCGGTTTTTCCGCCGAATCGATGACAGTGTATTGGATTACATCGGTGGGGAGGACGTGCCACTCGTCCTGGCGGGGGTTTCGGAATACCTGCCCCTCTATAAGAGCGTGAACAATTATCCTCACCTCGTCGACGATGATATTGTTGCGGGGAACCCCGAGGAGCTTGGCCTCCAGGAGTTGCATCGGGAGGCGTGGGGCGTCGTCGAGTCGGTATTGCAGGCACGTCAGCAGGAGGTGATGGATCGGTTCGAAGACCTCTACTACCAAAACGGGGACCTGGCTTCGGATGACTTCCACGAGATTATTCCTGCCTGTGCGTATAGCCGCGTGGAGACGCTCTTTGTGCCGGTTGGGCAGTACCGGTGGGGCCGGTTCGATCCGGATACGAATACGGTTGAGGTCCACGAGTCCCAGAAGCCCGGGGATGGAGACCTGCTAAATTACGCGGCGCTTAAATCGTATCTGAACGGCGCCACTGTTCACGGCCTTCGTCCAGAGAATATGCCCGGGGGGCGCAGTATCGCTGCTATTTTCCGGTTCAAGGCCGACGTCAAGGCTACGGAGACAGGTTGACGGCGAGGGCACTGACTTTTTTGGCGCCAAGGACGAGGCTTCCAGCGATGGGGCGGGGGCTTCCACCCTCTTCCACGGCTTGCGATGCTCTACCAACGTCCTGAAATGTTTGGTGGGCTGTAGACTCTTGATAACAAAATTTATCGCGTTCAACTGTGGATGAGCACGATAAGTTATTTTATCAATAACAGCGTATTTATCCATGGATCTCATCGACTCCTTCCTAGAAGAGATCTCGTCTCAGCAAACACGCCGGGCGTACCGGACGGACCTCCGGCGGTTCTTTCCCGAAGAGGACATCGATGCGAGCCTGGCACAGGCCATCGAGCCGGAGGGTGTCCAGTCCTTCGTCCGCGCCATGCACCGGGACGATCAGTCTTTGTCGACCCAACGTCGACGCTTGTCGGCGCTTCGCCGATTTTTTGACTGGCTGATCAAACGGGGGGACTGCGCCCAAAATCCAGCGCGCCATCCGGAGGTTCAGTTGCTGAAGCCGGATTCACGCCCGGCGCGTCGGACGCTGACGAAGGAGGACACGGAAGCGCTGATCGATGCGGCCGGGGCGCCATCCCGCACAGGTTCGCGCGATCGGGCACTCATCCTGACGATCGTGTTCGGGGCGCTTCGTCGGCGCGAGGTTGCGACCCTCGATGCCGAGGACATTCGACCGCTCGGACGGTACTGGGTGCTTGACCTCCAGGCCTCTCCGGAAAGCGGAGGCTATGTGCGAATTCCCGAGGTCGTCGTAGAGGCGATCGAACAGATGAAAGACCGGTACGGGATTGATCGCGGCCGTCTCTGGCGCTCGTTGAGCAACCGAAACCGTGGAGCCCCGATGTCCCCGGATGCAATCTACAAAGTGGTTCGCCGCGTCGCCGAGCGCGCCGG
>CAZRPQ010000013.1:0-16372 GCA_964601725.1 uncultured Salinivenus sp.
GCGTAGAGGAGCGCCGAGCCGTGGCCCGCCGACAGCACGAAGCGGTCGCGGTTGGGCCAGTCGGGATTGTTGGGGTTGTGCTTCAGGAAGCGATCCCACAGCACGTACGCCATGGGCGCCGCGCCGAGCGGCATGCCGGGATGGCCGCTGCCGGCGTCCTCGACGGCATCGGCGGCCAGGAAGCGGAGCGTGTTGATGCACGTCTCGTCGATGGTCTGAGTTGAGGCGTCGGAAACTGACATGAAGAGCGGTACTTCGTTGCGACAGTGCGGGCGAATTCAGAACCCAGCCGGGGCTGCATCTCTCGGACACTCCGTAAAGCGGTCTCCCCGAGCGTTACGCCGAGGCCCTCTGCTCCACGGGAGTCGTGAGAGACGAACGCCCCCCAACGCACCGGCGGCTACCGCCCGCTAGGCGAGGCGGCCGGGGGACCCTGCGGGGCGTGGGACGAGGGACGCAGGTCTTTCGGGATGACGGTCCACGTCGGCGGCGTGCTGGGCACCCCATCAGCGCTGCGCCGGATGCCGACCACGCGCCGGGCATCGCCGGCGCGGCGCAGGAACACCTCCGTCGTCCCGGAGCCCGCGTCGGGCCGGCGAAAGACCGCCACGACGTAGGGGACCTGGACGTCGGGCAGCGGCACGCGCCCGTCCGCGGCGGCCGTCGTGTCGAGGGCCTCGGTCCGGCGGCCCGTTTGGTTGTCGAACCGATGCCAGGTGACCGTCGTCGTAGCGTCGGCGTACCGCCCCTCGAACGCCGGATGCTCCAGAAAGTCCTCAAACGCAAGAGCACCGTCCGTCACCTGAAAGCGACCCAGCCCCCCGCCGTGCGGAAGGTAGGCCCGGGCAATCTTGTTGCGCCGAACGACGAGCGTGTTGGTCAGGTAGTCGACCGTAGACGAATTGGTGTATCGGCCCGACTCGACGATGCCCCGAAGGTCCTCGCGCGTGAAATGAGCAACCTGTTTGGCGGCCCAGAAGGCGTCGTCGGCGTCCATGTTTTGGAAGGCCGGGTTGTAGTACTGTGGGCGCCAGGTCGTCGGATCAAAGTATTCCGCGTCGAAGGACCCGACCGCCGGCAGGTCCGGGACCTCGGTGGCCCGCCACGGTCGCCCGGCCAGCCCCAGCGTCCCGGTGCTCAGCAGAATGCGGCCGGGCTCCAGGATGCGCTCCTGCCCGGGCCACAGCGACTTGGGACCGCCGGGTCCCCCGCCCAGGGTCGTGCCGAAGTCGATCAGGTAGTGGCGCACGTACCGGCGTCCGTCCTCCTCCACGAGTGTGGTGAACGAGTTGGCACTTCGGGAGTCGTCGTGATTCACCCAGGCGGCAAAGACACGGAGCCCTCGGAGCTCGCGGCGCATCTCGTGGGGGAAGATGTCGTTGGGGTCGTCGGGGCGCGTGCCGAAGTACCGAAACGGGCCCAGCGGCGTGCCCTCGATGAAGAGGCTCGCCAGCGCCCGGTAGGACCCGTCTGCGTACTGGGGAGCCTGACTCAGAAAGCGGTCAATGACCTTTGAGGTGATCGGGGCTTCCTCCCCAGTGGCGGTTTCGAAAGTGGCGCTGGGATTTGGCTCGAGACGGGCCCGCTGAAAGCGCACGACGTAATTCTGCGGCACGTGATACCCGAGCGCATAGAACAGGCGGGTCGACACGGCCTCCGCCCCCGTCGTAAGCTCCATGTGCCCCTCCGGATCGAACTTTAGCAGGTACCGGTCGCCGTTGCCGTCAACAATCTGGAAGCCGGCCGCCTTGCCCTCCGCCTTGCCGGCCACGACGCGCCAGGTGGTGGACGTGTCGGGAGGATTGCCCTCGTTCGGCCCGCGCTGGAGCTCTGCCGGCGACATGGGGTTGTAGAAGTGCCGAGGGCTGTACCAGCTAGAGCGCGGCACCTCTCCGAGCGTGTTGACGTTCATGGCGCTCCCTTCCTCCCGGCCCGGCTTGGTGGTGGCATTCAGGAGGTAGTCGTAGTACGCAGACAGCGTCTGAGGCTCGGGCGTCGACGAGAGGGAGCGGCGGTCCGGGTCCACCTGGATCGGATCGTCCGGACGAAAGACCTGTGCCTGTGCCCCGGCCGGACACAGGAGAAGACCGATCAGCAGGCTGGTCCACAGCACTGTGAGCTGTAAGACATCGGCCCGTGGAGCGGGCGGGCGGCGATCGGCATCGATGGAGGCGCGGACGCGACGCACAGTGGCGAGGGTCGGTGGAATGACAGTGTGCAGGGCCTTTTTTGACTTTAAAAGATGTTGTTAAACTCGAACACCAGGCGGGGATCCCAAGATTCATCGAAGGCCACGCCGAAGCGCAGGAGGGTGTGCCGCGCCGTGGTAAAGCGGACCTCCGCGCCGTAGGAGTACCGCAGGTTCGTCAAGCCCCACTGATCGACCTGCCTGAAGACTTTTCCGGCGTCCCCAAAGAGCACCATGTCGGCGTGGTGCCACACCTTATACCGGTATTCGAGGTTGTACAGCAGTGCGTGGGGGCCTCCTTGGAAGCGAAACTCGTCGTAGCCCCGCAGTGTGAAGTTGCCGCCGACGTACGGCAGCCGATAGAACGGAACGGCAGCGCCCGCGTCGGGCTCGGTAAACGTCGATCGGTGCCGCAGCGCGAACGTGTGGTATCCGTTGAGGAGGGACACGTACTGCTGGGCCTCCACCTCCACCTGGCTGAAGCTGGCGTCCGGGTCGCCGAGTTCCCGAAAGCGCGTGTAGTCGAGGGACAGGAGGGTGCCACGATCCGGGTTGAGCGGGCGGTCGGTCAACTCTTCCTCCAGTGGAATGTAACGGGTCCCGAAGTCGCGCTCGTATCGCACGTCGCGGAGGTCGAGCGTAAGGTGTCCCCCAATCGTTGCGTATCGCGTGGACGCGCCGGGATTGAGAACCTCCGCGTCGGTCGGCGTGGGCTCGGCCGCCGTCACCCCCGTCGAACTTCGAAGGTACGCCGCGCCCGCCGCAATGGAGAGGGAGGGCAGGAGCCGCCACCCCACGACCCCGCCGGAGGCCCAGCTGGTGACGTCGACGGTCAGCGACTCCCCGGCCCCCGACACGTCCTCGAAGGCAAGATAGGTCGTTTCGGGCCGTTGCTGGACCTGTGAGTACGCGTAGCTGAACCAGGACTCGGATCGATACCCAACGCTGCCCACGAACTGCCAGTATCCGAGCGCGCTGCCCCCCGCACTCAGCCGCACATCGAGATCGTCACGCTCGGGAAAGGGCACATAGACGAGGCGCAGGGCCGCTCCCGATCCTCGCCCAAGCCCTCCGGGAAGGATGCGGATCTTCTGGTTGGCCACACCGGTGAGTTGTCGAAACAGCTGGTTCTCTTCGGCCCACAGAAAGAGACGCCTGAGGGAGGAGGGCGCCGGGGCACGGAGGCGCTCGGCGCTCCGTGCCCGGGCGGACCGGAGGGCAGCGCGGCGGCTCCGCACCGAGTCGGTTTCCGATGCCTGGGGGCGGGCGGCGTCCCGGGACGACGAGGTCGGCTGCGCGTGGCTTCCCGCGGGCCATGCCGCCCCGAGCCCGCTCAGCAGCACGGCCGCCACCGCACCGTGCAGCAGGAGCGTCTCCAGTTTGAATGGCAGCGAGCACGGACGTACAGGAAACATGCAGGCAGGCGGCATTGAAGGGGGCAGAAGGACGCGCAGGTGCTTCCGCCCGCGTCAATTTCTCAATCTGGCGATCAGGATCGGAGGATCAGGCTGAGGCGGGGGCCGCCTCTAATCTTGCACAATCACGAGTTCTTGCTGGACGGCAGGTGTTACACAAAGAAGAGAAACTGGAGAGTGGATTGAACGGGAGGATGGATCTCACACCGGCACAATGCCTCGGGCTCGGGAGGGGGCGGTTCCTTTGCGACGCATCGCCATGCCTGCTTTTCTTCCCGCCCCGTGCCCGGCGTGGCCCGTCGAGACATCAGAACCGAATGGAAAGGCCCACGCGATCGGCCGAGAGGATAGGCGTGTAGGTTACGCCGCCGGCACGGGGGGCCTCGGAGGAGGCCACCGATCGCCCAATGAGGTATCCCAGTGTGCCCCCCACAGCCACGTCGGTCAACCAGTGATCCCCACTCCGGATGCGTTCAAGCCCGACAGAGGCGGCGCCTCCGTACGACAGCACCGACACGTACCAGCGGTCGGCCTGGTGGGCAAGGACCGACGCGATCGCGAACGCCCGGGCCGTGTGTCCTGAGGGCATGGAAAGCTCGGCGTGCTCGCTCTCAAATGCTGCGGGATCCGCCGTGAACGGGTTCGCTCCGGCGACGGGGCGCGATCGGCTGAACAGGCCCTTCGCGAATCCCGTCACCACTTTGGTGTATAGGACTGCTTCGAGGACGCGGACGGAGGTCCGGGTGAAATCCCGGCGTTCAAGCGCGAGGCCGCTTGCAGCGAGGAAGGCCGCCGTTCCGAGGGCCATTCGGTCGGGGCCCAGGCGGTCGTACCACCGCCCGGGAGCGGCCAGGGGCGCCGTCACGTCGGCGGCCGTCCCCGATTGGACGCTCACTCTCCTGTGCACGGGCCGGTCGAGGGCCGACACGGCCCCGAACACGACTCCCGAGGCCCCAAGTGTAAGGAGACGTTGAGACCGGGAGAGGGTCACCGGCGCGCGGACGATGTCGAGGGCGTCTTGCCCAATCGTGCGAAACGAGGGGACCCAGGGGCCTGGTGGGGAGTGCTGCGTGGGGCCCTCTTTCACGCTGTCAATCTCCCGCTCATCACTCGTGGATTGCGCACACAACGGGGTGGCCCCCAGGAAAAGAAGCACGATGCACGTCACAGATGCGGGAAGCTTCCGCGGACACAAGCCAGGAACGAGCGGACTAGACATGTGAGTACGCAGTTTCCAAAAGTGCTATGGATGTCGGCGGCCTCCGTAGCCGTTTCCTCGTGTTGCATCTGTACTTGAGCTGGGCCATCATGGTTTACAGGTAACATTTTGTCCCCCATTGGAGTGTTCCAGAAAGGACGGCCGCGCGTCTCCAGCGTCGTTCCCGTCCGAGTTCGTCGGGGCCCTCTCCCCCGCGTTACAGGCCGGAATGGCGCTGGACGGCAGACCGATGCCCCTGCCGCGGGGGAACGGCCCTCCGGGGCTTAGCGAGCAGTGCCCCGGATGTAACGCCCGTCTCCCCGGGCGAACCCACGACGCTACTCGTGAAACCGTTCGTGGAAGCGGTCGGGGGATCGCTGCGAGGCGAAAGCCACTGCTCGATGGTCGCAGAGGTCACGAGATGTCCCATGCCGGCAGCTCCCCGAATGTCGATGGTTCTCGTTGGGCTTCTGCTCGCGGGATGTATGGCGTGTGCCGCTCGCCCTGTATCGGTCCCGGCTGAAAGGTTGAGTCCTCCGGGCCCTGAAGGGAGCAACGAAGACCTGCGGACCATCCTGACAGTCGAGCCCACGTTTCAGCGCGTCGGCCGGTAGCCCCCACCTGGTGTCCGTCGCCGTATCCACTCATTCCTTCACGGTCATGCATCGGTCTCCGTTCTCCAACGCCGCTCTTTGGGCTGCGCTGTCGCTCGGCCTCACCTTGACGGTGATTCTAAGTGGCTGTGCCAGCACGAAGCCGTATACCCTCGGCCCCATCAAGACCGAGGACCCGGACGACCGGCCGGGGCCTCGTCCCGAGGAGACCTCCGAGAGCATGTACTGGGACCGGGTGGACATGAGCGTCCTCCATCAGCTCGAAAAGCCGCTCAACCTGAACTGGACTGGCCGAAAAATTGGGCAGACCCTGGGCGTGGCCGACGCCGACGAGGCCGACAACGTGAACGTGATGGACGAGCCCCCCAATTCAAGCTGGTACAAGCGGCGTCACTTCTACGACGAGATGACGCCCCGAGAGCTCGCGATTGGGCCCAACGCCCGCGACACGACCGGGCCCGCGGCGGGACCGGCCCGGAGCGGCCCCTGGACCGTGATCGGCGGAAAGTTTCAGGGGGCGTCCCGGGGATTTCGGATCCGAGACCCGCGGGGCGATCGGTACCTCATCAAGCTGGATGGACCCGACTGGCCCGAACTCGCGACCTCGGCGGAGGTCATCTCGACGAAAATCTTTTACGGGGCCGGATACCACGTGCCGCAGAACACGATCACGCGCTTCTCTCTCGACCAACTCCGCGTTGCCGAGGGCGCCACGATCGAGAGCGAGGACGGCCCCCGCCCCATGACCCGCGAGGATCTCCGGGCCCTGCTCACCCCTTACGACCGCGGGCCCGATGGTGCCATCCGAGGCCTCGCGAGCAAATTTGTGGGCGGGGAGCCTTTGGGGCCGATCTTTTTCGAAGGCACCCGGGACGGCGACCCCAACGACCGGGTGCGCCACGAGCAGCGACGCGAGCTCCGGGGCCTGCGGGTGGTCTCGTCGTGGCTCAACGACGCCGACCGGCGCCACGCCAACATGCTGGCGGTCTACACCGACGAGCAGTACGTGAAGCACTACCTGCTCGACATGGGCTCGACCCTCGGCGCCAACGCAAGCAGCGTCCACAGGCCCATCTACGGCCAGGCCTACCTCATCGATCAGCGAAAAATTCCACAGGCGCTTCTGGCCCTCGGGGCGTATCGGTTCCCCTGGCGGCACTACGACCCGACGCCGCGCTACGAGACGGTCGGCTACTATCGGGCCGAGGTCTTCGAGCCGGGAGAGTGGGTGCCCACGTATCCCAACCCGGCCTTCGAGAAGTGCACGGATCGGGACGGCTACTGGGGAGCGAAGATCGTTATGAGCTTCCGCGACGAGGACCTGAGGGCCATCGTAGAGACGGCGCGAATCACCAATCCCGCCGCCGAGGCCCACCTCCTCGACGTGCTAAAGAAGCGCCGCGACAAGATCGGCCGGTACTGGTTCGACAAGGTCAATCCGCTCGACCGCTTTTCTGTGACGGCGGGCTCGTTCGCTCCCACGGCCGCCGGGGGATCGAGCCCCCCGAAGGACCCCGCCACGCTCCAGTTCGACGATCTATCTGTCGTCGGCAATCTCGAACCGGCGGAGGCCCGCGCCTACACGCATCGGATGTACCTCGACGGCACTCCCCTCGGGCCGGCCCGCACCACCCCGGACAGCCAGCTTCCCCTGGCCGTGGACGGCACGGCGCTCGGCGCGGTGCTCAACGGCCGCGGCGTGACGGCGCCCGACGAGCGGGTCGTCCGGATCGACCTCCGCACGCGACAATCAGGGACCGCGAGCGATCCTGTCCGGGTGTACGTGCACGTCCCCTCGTCCGCGCCTCCGCGGGTGGTGGGCCTGGAGCGCCTGTAGCGGCCCGGGCCGTGACCGGAACAGGACCCACAGGGGGATCGGATTCCTTTCTGCTTCGCCGCCGGTGTGAGGGGGCCCCCCGCGGTTGTTCTGGCGTTCCCAAACCAATCGTGGCAGGAGGGCGTTTGGATGAGGAGCTAGTCACCCGCAGCCATCTCTGTGCACTATGGGGCGCCTTTTAGGCTCACTTTTCGGGCTTCGCCGCGGCGAGCGCACCATGGCCCTGCTCATGGCAACGTACCACGTGCTGCTGCTGGTGTCGCTGTATCTGCTGAAGCCCGTGCGGGACAGCCTCTTTCTCTCGAATCAGGGGCCCGCGGAGTTGCCCTTCGTGTTCATCCTCACCACGGCCGTTGTGGTCCCCGTTGCCTTCCTCCACACCCGGGCCGGGGACCGGTTTAGCTTGGCGACACTCATCGACGGGGGATCGCTGTTCTTGGTCGCCAGCATCATTGGACTCCGCGCGTTGCTGGGTGCGAGCGGCGAGTGGAGCGCGTACGTGCTCTACGCCTGGGTAAGCATCTACGGCCTCCTGGTTACCTCCCAGTTTTGGTTGATGGCCAACGCCCTGTTTACGTCGTCGCAGTCGAAGCGGGTGTTTACGGTGCTGAGCGCGGGGGCCATCTTTGGGGCCATCGTGGGGGGCGAAATCACGAGCCTGCTCGTCGATACTGCCGGCATGGCCAGCGAAAACCTGCTGTGGGTGGCCAGTGGCGTGCTGCTCGCAGCGACCGTTCTCGCCCGCTACACCCGGGCCCTGCACCGCCGGACGACCGACGCGCCGCAGGCCCCCTCCGACGAGTCCGAGGAGGCGAGCGACGCATCGGCCCTCTCGATCATCCGCGAGTCACGGCACATCCAACTCATCGTCGGGCTCATTGCGCTGATGGTGATCGTCACGACGCTCGTGGACTACCAGTTCAAGACCGTTGCGGCCCGCGCCTACCCGACGACAGAGGGACTGACGTCCTTCATGGGACAGTTTTACGGCGGGGTCAGTGTCGTGGCCCTTCTCGTGCAGTTTGGGGTGGCCCCGCGCCTGATGCGCGTGGTGGGCATCGGGGGCGCGCTGTCGGTCCTTCCGGGCATGCTCGCCCTGGGCAGCCTGGGGATGCTCGTGGTGCCGGGGCTCGCGGCGGGCATCTTTCTGCGCGGATCGGGCCAGAGCCTGAAGCATTCCCTCGACAAGACGGGCCGGGAGCTCCTGTTCGTGCCGGTGCCCCTGCCGAAGAAGAAGCGCGTGAAGGTGTTTATCGACGTCTTCGTGGATCAGGGGGCGCAGGGCCTGGGCGGCGTGCTCCTGCTCCTGCTCGCGACCGGTCTCGGCGTTGGCGTGCAGATGCTGAGCCTCGTCACGCTGGTCCTGATCGCGGGGTGGGGCGTGCTCGCGTACCGGGCCCGCTATTCGTACGTCGATCAGTTTCGGACGCAGCTGCGCGAGCAGGAGGAGACCTACGAGGCAACCGACGAGTCGGACGAGCCGGAGGAGGTGGCCGACGAGTTGCTCGACTCTCTCTGCAGCCACGCCGAGACGGAAGCCCTCCGGGCCCTGGGGGAGATCGAGAAGGGGACGGGCCCTGTCCCGGTCGATGCCCTACTGTGTCTGTTGGACCACCCCGCGCCCGCCGTCCGCGAGGAGACGATCCGGGTGCTTCGGGTGCGACAGGTGGAGGGGGTAGGCGAAGAGGTCGCCGAGGCCCTCCGGGACTCTGATCCCGACGTGCAGCTTGAGGCGGGACGGTACCTTTACTGCCAGGCGACGGATCACCGCAGAGAACGCCTTGAGCAGGGGCTCGACCACGACGATCCGCAGATCCAGGCGGCGATGGTAGGGTTGATCGCCAAGGAGGGATCCCCCGAGGAGTACCGCCTCGTGTCCGAGCCACTCCTGCGTCGTCTCGTCGCACTGGACGGCGAGCAGGGCCAACAAACCCGCACGCAGGTGGCCCGCATTCTGGGCGTGCTCGACCGCCCCTACCGCAACGACCTGCTTCGTCGCCTCCTGCAAGACGACTCGGCGCAGGTCGTGCGCGCCGCCCTGAAGGCAGCGGGCCGAACGGGCAACCGCTCGTTTGTGCCCCTGCTGGTAGAGCGATTGGGAACGGACGCGTTCGAGACGTCGGCCCGGCAGGCCCTCGCCTCGTTCGATCCGCCCGTGCTCGGGACGCTGTACGACTACCTCGTCGATCCGGACACCGACCTGCAGACGCGCCGGCGCATTCCCTCCGTGTTTGTAGACCACCCGGGCTCGTTCGCCATGGCCACCCTCGTGCGCGGCCTCCGGAAAGTCCCCGTTCCCGTGCGGCACGCCATCACGCGCGCCCTCAGCAAGCTGCACCAGTCCGTGGCCTTCGCGCCCAACCCGGAGGTTTTAGACACGGCGATTGAGCGGGAGGCGGAGCACTATGCCCTCCTCGGCCAAATTCTGCACCTGGGCCGGGGGGCGTCCCTTCCGATCGACCCCGCCCAGCTGCGGTCGCTCCGGCAGGAGAGCCTCGAGCGCATTTTCCGCCTGCTGGGGATCCGGTACGATCAGCGCGACATCTACAACGCGTACCTGGGCATCGTAAGCTCCGACCCGCAGCTTCAAGACAGCGCCATCGAGTTCGTCGACAACCTCGTCGACTACCAGACGCGCCGGTACCTGCTGCCGCTCCTGGACGACCCCGAGCTTGAGCAGGCCGTCGAGATCGGCGCCGCCACGTTCGACGAACAGATTCGCCAGGTCGACGAGGCCCGTCGCTACCTCCGCGAGATCGACGATCCGCGGCTCACCGCTCTGCTCGACTCGACCGAGACGGAGATTGAGACGCTCGATGACCCGCCGGATGAGCCGGACGCGGAGCATCCCGAGTCGGTCCCCTCGTCCCCGTCGGTGCCCGAGTAGCGTCGTGGCCGCCGACGGTCTCCCTGCCGGCGCCCCGACGATCCCGACGTAACGACGTGCTGGTGAAGAGAACAAACGAAATGCCTCCCGGCCAGGCCCTGGGCAAAAGCGATGTTCTTGCGGGGCCGCGGCGCTATCCTTTGTTTTTGGAACTGCCTCAATTCTTCCGCTGATTCGTCGGCGGCGTTCGAACAGCAGGAGTTCGTGCTCCTCCCACCGATGCCCAGTGTGACGCGCGATGCTCGAACGCATACGCAAGGAGTTCTTCGATATTCGTTCCGGGGAGTGGCCGAAGGCCCTCGGCCTGTCGGTGTACTTTTTCCTCGTGATTGCCATCTTCTGGGTCCTCAAGCCCATAAAGCGGGGGCTCATCATTAGCTACTTCGGCGAGCATCCGCTCCGCCTCGCCGGGTGGGTGCTGTCGGGGGCGCAGGCCGAGCAGGTCGGCAAGGTGCTCAATATGCTCGTCGCGTTTGCCGTGGTGGGCATCTTTACGTGGCTGGTCCGGCGCGTCGCGCGGCACTACCTCATCGTGATCTTCTGTTCGGTGTTCGGGGGGCTCTTCGTGCTCTTCGGCACGGTGATCGACCAGATTGAAACCTTCGGACAGGGCGGCGTCTGGGCCTTCTACGTGACCGGCGACATCTGGACGACCGTCATGGTGGCAACCTTCTGGGCGTTCGCCAATGATCTCAACACCGGGGACGAAGCGGAACGCTTGTACGGCATCGTGGGCCTGGGCGGTGTGATTGGGGGCTTCGTGGGCTCCTCGGTCGTCGCCGGGCTCGTGGAGCAGATGGGTCGGCCCACCTTAATTTACGCGTGCCTGGTCCCAACGGTGGTGATTGCGGGCCTGGCCGTGTGGATCCACCAACGCGAGCAAGACCCCGACGAGGAAGAGCCCTGCTGTCCGGAAGAGGAGGAGGTGTTGGAAGAAGAAGACAATGTGTTTCTGGAGGGGGCGAAGCTGGTCTTCCAGTCGAAGTATCTGCTGGGCATCGCCGCGGCCCTCGCGCTCTACGAGATGGTGTCCAACATCGTCGACTTCCAGCTGGCGGCCGTCGTCGAGCAGCAGGTGACGACCGAGACTGAGCGCGATTCATTTTTCGGCGTCGTAGGGCAGGCCACGAGCCTCGTGTCGATCGGGGTGCAGCTGTTCCTGACCTCTTTCGTGATGAAGCGGTACAGCGTGAAGGCCGCCTTGCTGTTCTTGCCGCTCGCAATTCTGGGCGGAACTGTTGGATTCGTGCTGTTGCCCTCACTGATATTCGTAGGGTTCATGTCCGTGAGCGACAATGCCCTGAATTACTCCATCAACCAGTCGGCCAAGGAGTCGCTCTACACGCCGACGAGCCAGGACGTCAAGTACAAGGCGAAGTCGTTCATCGACATGTTTATCCAGCGGGCCGGGAAGGTCCTCGCGGTGGCGCTGAACCTAGGCCTGACGGCCCTCGTCATCACGGATGTGCGGTGGCTGTCGATTGCCGTGGGCGTGCTTCTGGTGGCCTGGATCGCGGTCATTCGCTTCCTGGGCCGGGAGTACGAGGCGCGCAAAGAGACGACCGAGGAGGCCGTGGCCGGGTGAGGTTGCGTTTGGGCGTGAAAGCGCTTGGGCGTGGAAGTCTGGAAGGAGGGGAGCGCGTGCCGAATTCTTCGGCCTGCCGTCCGCCGTCCGTGGTCCGCCGTCTGCCGTCCAGGAAGTCAGGGTGCCGAGAAGCATTTCTCCCACTCTAGAAGAGTGACGAGGCGGTCCGTGTCGGTCTCGTAGCGCTTCCCGGTCCAGGTGACACAGACCTCATCGCCCCCATCATCGCGCACGTCCATGAGCACGAACTGGCCGTCGGTTCGGCCGAAGACGGGGAAGGGATTGGGGTGAGGTCCGTGCGTGTAGGGGCCGCCTTTCACGGAGCCGACCTGGTCGAACGCGGCCGCGTGGACGACCGGAAATCCGCCGCCCTCGTCCTGCCCGTAGTGGTTGTGCGTGCCGTCGTCGAGGGCCACCATGTGGGCGTCGCCCGACAAGATGGCGAGCTGGTCCGCGACCCCGATCGAGTCGATGTAGGTGGCCAGCTCGCGCCGCTCCGCGGCGAATCCGGCCCACCGATCTTCTGCGCCGGCATCATCGCCGATCCAGGGCACGCTGCTCACCCAGGCAACGATAGGGTATCGATCCTTGGCGCGCGCAAGCTGCTCCTTGAACCACGCTTTCTGTTCGGCCCCCATCATGGTTTTGAGGGAGTCAGGGGTCTCATTCGGGGTTCGGGCCGAGCGCAGGTCTGTCAGGAGGAACCGAACCCGCCCAATCGTGAACGCCTGATAGACGGGCTGCGTCGTGTCATCCCGGGCGAGGTCGTAGTGAGGGACGTATTCGCGGTAGACCTGCTGGGCCTCGTCCTGCCCGGGAGCCTGGCGGGAGCTGTTGTTGGGGCCGTAATCGTGGTCGTCCCAGACGTAGGCCAGGGCCGTTGAGCGGAACAGGGCCGACTGGCGGGGAGAGGCATGGACCGTGCGGTACGCTGTGCGGAAGGGGGCCGGCGTGGTCGCGTCGATGTTCTCGTAGTGCATGTCTCCCATGTGAAGAAACAGGTCCGGCTGGGCCTTCCGGATGGCCCCGAAGACCGAATGGCTAGACCCCGTGCGGGCACACGCGCCGAGAGCCACTCGAAACGAGAAGGGTCTGCGGGTGAACGTCTGGAATTGACCGCTCCGGGTGGTATCAATCCGCCCGTTTATCGACAGTGCATAGTGATACGTCGTCCGGGGCGCCAGATCAGTCAGCCGAAAGTGACGAACGTTCCGATTCGTGGCCGGTCGCGAGCCTTTGATGAGCGTAGGGTCGGTCCAGTTGCCCGACCGGTCGACCGCCAGGCGCACGCGGACCTGTGGGTTTTCGGGACGGGCCACGACCCGGGCCGAGGAGTCGGTTACGGCCCCTGTCCAGAGCACCGTCGCAGAATCGGGCTGCACCGGCGCCTGGCCCCACGGGCCGACGTAGCGGCAGGCGATCAAGAATGTCCCGAACACAAGGACGACGGCGACGCTTCGGATGGGGCGCAGGGACGTGGAGGACAGGGAGTTGACGTGCATGCGGAGTACGGAACGACGCGGTCTGAGGTCGTACAGATTCCAGGTGAAGATGTCAATGGAGTGAGGCCCAGCTCCTTCTGGGCGAGTTCGGGATGCCAAACGTTAGGTCGCATTCCAGACCTGTGAGTTGAGTCAATAGCGATTTGCCTCAAATGCGACGACGGCAGACGGCTGACAGCGGACCGCCGTTGGCAAGCGAGAAACGGCGGTCCGTCGTCGGCGGTCCGCGGTCATACCGGGCGCTGGCAATGACCATCGATGTCAACTCACAGACTTGAGATGCTATCAAACGTTACAACGCTAACATGTTGAACGTTCTGTGTTTGTGGCAGAATCGACCCTCCTCCGTCTGCCGGCGTTGGAGAGCGTTTGGGGCGACACAATGCATCAAGACGGCATCCCTGGGGGCGAAAATTGCGGGCCTGCACGGGCCCTCACGGCCAGCGCTGTGCCGGAAGAACAGTCCCTTCCTGCCGATTGACCCCCGTATCGGAGGCCTCTCGCGGAGAGGTGTTGGGAAGAAGGGGCGGCGGGCCTGTCGATTCACGGGGCGGCCTGCAGACGGGCACTAATGTCTCGGGCCAGCACGTCGAGAGAAGTACCGAGGTGGGAGGCGAGGGCCTGGTAGTCATTCACACGCCAGCCCGTCACCCGGTGCCGCGTGCGGTCGCGGACCAGGACTGTCTCGTCCCCCGGACGGAGGATCGTCCACTCCACCACCATCTGGGAGTGCCCTTCCGGAACGGAGGCTTCTTCGTCCGGGCCCGGCGGCGGCGGGCCGACCCCTTCGAAGCTGAGGACGTGCAGCCGAACGAGGTAGTCGAACGTGGCCCCTTCCGGCCAGGGAATGACCTCGACCGACTGGACGCCCGGTTGGCGCTCCAGGGCCAGAGCGGCGGTGCGCCCAATGGCCTGCTCCAGATCTTCGCCCCACCGATGAAATTCAGAAAACCGAATCGTATTCGAGTCGCTTCGTGTGACGATGCGTGTCGCGTCGAGATACGAGGCCAGGCGGGGCTGACGCAGGCCTATCCTCAGGCCGGTCGTGTCCGTCGACACGGCGTTCGGGGCCGGGGACGCGTCGAGGACGTAGTAGGTGGCGTCGCTCTTGCGGGGCTCCAGAAGGCGCACGCAGCCGGTGATCGAGAGGGCGATCAGGCCGACGGCGACGGCACAGAGCCCAAGCCGCCGCAGGGGAGAAGACGGGAGGGAGAAGTAGATCATGCGACTACTGCTGGTTCGGAGGGGGCGGCTCTTCGCGGCCCCGGATGAACATGCTGGGGTTTCGCTCCAGGGACTGGATGAGCACGCGGAGGGCCTTCGTGGCATCCGACAGGTTCGAGAGGGCCTCCTGCATCTGGTACCCGACGCCGGAGTCTGTGGAGATCGTCTGGTTTACCTCCTTCATCGTACTGCGCATCTCCTGCAGGGTGCTCCGCAGTTCCTTGCTGGTTTTTTTGAGCTCCTCGGCCGTCGGGTCGACGCCCTCGTCGAGCCGTTGTATGAGGGATTGCGCGTCGCTGATCGTCGTGCGGAGCTGCTCCGTCGCCTTCGGCATGTCTTCCAGCGCGGCGCGTACGTCTTCCGATTCGAACACTTCCCGAATCGACTCGATTGTGGTCAGGGCCGAGCGATTAATCTCCTCGGCGTCGATCTCTTCCAGTTTTTTATTGGCGTTGACGAGGAACGTGACGAGGTTCTCGTTGATCTGGGTCACGTCGAACTGGCGCAGGTTCGTCACGAGGCCGGAGGCCCCTTCCCCGAGCTTGGCGAGGGGGGAGAGCACGGTCGGGATTTCAAGGCGGGGGGAGCGGGCGTGGGCGTACACGGCGGAGTCCGGGTCCGACACGTAGGTGAGCTCCACGTACAGCTTCCCGGTCACAATGCTCTCGAGCTGCAACCGGGCGCGCAGGCCATTGGTGACCTGTTCGCGCAGCAGGGACGGGTTGTCCAGGTCAAGCGGGGCTCCGGTTGTATCCGTCACAGGGTCGAGGTTGATCGCGTACTTCACCGGCACCTGAAACGTCTCGTCGTCGAGGTCGACGCGGAGGTTGATGTCGGTCACCTCCCCGATGGGAACGCCCTTGAACTTGACAGGCGCGCCCACGTCGAGCCCGTTGACCGACTCGTCGAAGTAACTGATGAACGTCGTCCGCGTCGCAAACATTTGGCCGGAGCCTATGGCCGCCACGCCGACGATGGCGAGCGCGATGGCGCCGACGACGAAGAGGCCGATAAGGGTCGGGTTGGCGCGTTGGCTCATGGGGCTACCGTTGAGAATGGGCGGGCGGTCCAGCGACGACTCAGCGCTGCTGTTCCGCGTCGAGAGACCGGGTCAAAAATTGATACACGCGAGTGTTGGGGGGGTTTTGCCGCAGGGCCTCGGGCGGCCCGAGGGCCGACATGGTTTTGGTCTCGATGTCGAGATAGAGCGCACGGTCGGCAATCGTGAAGATGCTTTCGAGGTCGTGGCTTACCACCACGATGGTGGTGTCGAGGCTGTCGCGCAGCTGCAGGATTAAGTCGTCGAGACGCCGGGCGCTGACGGGGTCGAGGCCGGAGGTCGGCTCATCAAAAAACAAGATGTCGGGGTCGAGCGCAATGGCGCGGGCGAGGGCGGCTCGCTTCTGCATGCCGCCGCTGATCTGGTGGGGGTAGAAGGTCTCGAACCCGCGAAGGCCCACGAGGGCCAGCTTGAGCGACACGATGCGCTCGATGTCCGAAGCCGCGAGCGCCGTGTGCTCTTCGAGCGGCAGCGCGACGTTTTCGGCGAGGGTCATGGTGCTCCAGAGCGCATCTTCCTGGTAGAGGATGCCCATCTCGCGGAGCATCGCCGAGCGTTCCGTCTCGTCCATGGCCCAGAGGTCCTGCCCCCCTACGCGAATTGTGCCCTCCGAAGGATGCAACAGTCCGATCAGGTGCTTGAGAAGCGTGCTCTTCCCCGATCCGCTCCCGCCCATGATGACGAAAATCTCGCCCCGCCGAATGTCAAACGTGAGGTCCCGCATTACCACGAAAGACCCGAAGGCAAGCGTCAGGTCCTCTGCCGAAATGGCGGGCGTGTCGGAGGAAGGAGGCACGAGCGGATGCGTGTGGACGTGTGGAAGTTTGAAGGTGAAGTGCGGAGGTATGGAAGTGCGGAGGTA